>JAHFUA010000153.1 GCA_023265315.1 Acidobacteriota bacterium
AACGGCGGGGTCTCCGACATCCGGCTGGCGCAAACGCAGCCGGATACCGTGCGCGTGGTGTTGGACCTGGAGAAACGTTTCGATTATTCCGTCACCCAGCAGACGAATCCGGCGGCCCTGGTGGTGAAGCTCATGCCGCACGCGCGCCGCAAACGCCACCCTGCGAGCAGCCAGCCCAAGAAGGGTTCCCCGCAGTAATGGCGTGAACCCCCAAAAAGACTAGGCGCCTTCACAGCGGTTGTGCTTTCACGATGGGGGAGCGATCTGGGGTGAAGCAGAGCTTCGTAAAGGCTCGTCTAGCGCGGGTCTGGTTCGAGACGCAGATTGGGTTCCAGTGAGGCTACAAACTCAGCCAGGTGCTGCAGCAGGGAAACCGAAGCCTCGTCGAACGCATTCGAGTTGCCGGCAAAAACTTGCAGCACTCCCATTACCGAGTCGCGGGCCACGATAGGGACGATGGCGCTGGACCTGAGATCCACGCTGCGGCAGAGGGTGGCGTCGACGCGTTCATCCTTCTCCGCGTCTTGGCAGACGACCGATTGCCGGGTTGCAATCGCTTCTCCCGCCAGAGCACCCGAGACTGAGAAACGGATACCGACCAGCGGAGCCAGGCCCGAACTGGCGCAGCAGACCATGTCATCTTCGTCACGCAAGGCGATGGCGGCACCGTCCGCTTCGGTAAATGAGCGTGCCCGCTCCACGATCAGGGTCAACGTTTCTTCCGCCGATACAGGCGTGGAGCGGATCTCGTCATTCAGGCCGGCCAACAGCGCCACCGGATCGCGGTTGGCCGCCAGCCCTGGCCGGCCCTGGTTCGGGAGGCCACCTGGATCGCCGACGCCGAGTTCCTGGGCAAGAAGCTGTACCGCCGAAACCAGCGCTTCCCGGTTTCCCTGGGACACCCCCACGGCGAGATGCTGCTGATCCCGGGCTAATTCGCGACAGAGCTGGGTGGCGAAGCGAACGCGCTCGGAATTAACGCTTCCAAGGACAGCGCTCGTGTCCCTGGGCTCCTGCCGAAGTTCGATCCACTGCTGTACCGCCCAGGCAGTGTTGCGCACATGGCTGGCGGCCGCATGAAACTCCTGGGCCACCGGCGCGACCATCCCCGCAGAGTTCACCAGACCATCCAGGTTGTGCAGCGATGCCAGGCAAGTCTCCAGCATTGCTGCCAGGTCGTCGGTTGTGGGTGGTTCGGCGGCGAGTGCCGGGCTCGCGAGCGAACCAGCATCCTGCGGGGTATGCGTCTCCGGCTGCGGGACCTCCATCGCGGCCTGGCTGGAATCGGAACTGGGCGGAGGTGGTTCGGCGCCGGCCGGCTGCGCCGGGGCATCCCTCACCCGCACCTGGTCGATGAACTCTTCCTCCGGCAGTTCGACCCAGATGAACTTCTCGCCCTCGACGTACTGGATCCCGACCTGGTTGTTGTTGGTCCAGACAACGCGGAAGCGGGCTTTGCGCTGCTTGTAGCGCACGGCGACGATATCGCCGAGATTCAGAGCGACCAGAACGCCCGCCAGCCTCGCTCCGCCCGTGCTGATGTCCAGCGTGTAGGCGAGTTGATGGAACGCTTTGCCGCCGGTGTCGGTGCCCCAGATGCTGACCGCCAACACCATGCGGAAACGCGGTTTTTGGCGGCGTCCCATATCGGTCCTTGGCCGTGCTCAAACCACGGTCCGGCAACGCCAGTCTAATCTCGCCTTCCCAGCGCTCTGTTGCTGAGTCGAATACCCTGTGCGGAACTCCCTGCTCGTTTCCTCGCAGGCACGGTTAACTTAGCCAGTGAAGGCGAGCGGCCTCAATCCCCGGCCCTTGGCGAGACCGCACGACGAGCGTTGCTACGGCGGGAAATGACGGTGGGCAGTCCCACATCCCAGACCATGACGCGGCGCAGCACCCGAGTGCGCGCCCGCATCCCCATCCTGATCACCAGCCTCGACCCGGCCATCACCTGCTCGCTGCTGTGTGAAACCCTGATCGTGAACGCGCACGGCTGTGCGGCGAAGGCTCCCCAGCGGTTTGCGATCGGCATGCCGGTGCGTCTGCGGATCCGCGAGGGCAGCGAGGCCACAGCCCGGATCGTGGATTGCCAGCCGCTCGGAGAGAGCCCGTCCCAGTGGGTGGTGGGAATCGAACTGGACAAGCCCGGCAACATCTGGGGTTTGACGCCCTCCCCGGAGGATTGGGCACGCCTCGATCGAGGCGCAGCGCAGTCGGAAGCCGGTGCGGCAGCGACCGGCCGTCCGACGCTCCAGCTCAAGATGCCGGTCTGGCCCCTGGCCTCTCCCTCAACAAGAATCGCGCTGCCCGCGAGGGCGAGCGATGAAGAGCTCAAGAAGGAGCTTGCGGCACAGCAGGAGACGATCGCCAGCCTCGAAGACCGGCTGGCAACCTCGATCGAGTCTTTGCCAGGCGTGGTTCGACAGCAGCTTCTTGAAGCCCAGCAGCAGATCCTGGCGCCGGCACGCGAGCAGCTCATTACTGCCACCGCCGAGTTGGTTCACGCGCAGCTTGCTCCCCACGGCGAGACGATCGCCAAGTTGAAGGAGGAGCTTGCGACCTCGCTCGAGTCGGTGCCGGACACGGTTCGCAAACAGCTTGCGGATGCCCAGCAGGAGACTCTGGCACAAGCACGCCGGCAAATCGGCGCCATGCTCGCCGAGTCCGCCCAGGGGCAGTCCACCGCCCAGGCGGACGCGATCGCCAAGCTGCAAGAGCGGCTGACATCGCTCGAATCCATGCCGGGCAAGGTCCGGGAACAGCTTGCGGAGGCACAACAGCAGACGCTGGCTCAAGTCCGCAAGCAGCTCGGTGCCGCCCTGGCCGAGTTCGTCAGGCCGTTGCAGGAGGAATTGGCGGTCTGCCGGAAAAAGGCGGAGGACGCCCAGCAGATCCGCGCGGCCGTCGCGGAACAGTTTGAGCAATTGCCCTGGCAGATCGAACAACACGCCCACGCGGCTTTTCGGCCGCTTCAGGAGCGAGCGCGGGCTGATCTCGAAGGCATCATCGCCGCGGCCAGGTCGCAAGACGAACGGGATACCGCGGGGCAGCAGGCACTGCAGGCTTCGGCCGAGGCTTTGCAGAAGGAACTCGCGCAGGCGCGCACGTCCCTGGAGTCCTCGACGCAAAGCCTGCCTGTGCGCATCCAGGCGCCGATCGCGGCCGCCGTGGAGGATGCGCTGGCCCGGGCACACGCGACGATGTCCGCCGCACTCGCCCGCGAGCTGGAGGCTCTACACGCGCGGGGAAGGATGGTGGCCGACGAACTGCGCGCGGCGGCGGAATCGCTGCGCAGCGAGCGCGCAGCCACGCGAGCACAAATTCAGGAAGCCGGCGCCCAACGCGAAGAGCTGCGGCTCTGGCTGGCCGAACAGCAAGCCAGCTATACCAAACAAGTGGGCCGGCAGCTCGAACAGCTCGCCAGCGAACTCGCCATGCGCTCCGCCGGGGTGCTGGAAGAACAGATCAAGTCCGATATCGAGGTCCAGGCCGAACGCGCCGAAGCTGATCTCAACCAGCGCTTAGCGCCGATGCTGAATCGCGCGGACGACGTGCGCCAGGAAGTGCTCTCTCTCCTCGGCACGTTGCAGAGGGAAAGCGACCGCTGCGAGACTCAGGTGCGCGCGCTACTTGAAGAGAAGGACGGGGTCGAAGCCTGGATCACGGAACGCGCCGCGGATTTCCAGAGGACGTTCCATGACGCGCTGGTCGAAACCACCGGTCAAATCAAGGGACGGCTGCAAATGGCGGTGGAGATGATCACGCAGCCGGTCGAAAAACTCCGCGACCAGGCCGCGCAACAACTGCAGGAGCAGGCTGGCCGGCAAGTGAGACAGCTCCGGGAATACGGCGATGAGGCGGCGGAACGTCTCCGGGGGCTGCAGCGCGACATCGAGACCGCGGTGCGTGAATCGCTGCGGGCGCAGGCTGCAGAAACCTCCGCCACCTTCGGGCGGGAAATCGCTCAGCAGGCGCAGCGCTCCGTGGAAGAATGGCGCTCCGCTCTGGCCAGAAACCTCGCGTCGATCGCCAACCTCCTCGGCCAAAAGCTTCCGGGCGGGGAGGGATAACAACTCTGAGCCCAGTCGTCTCGCCCAAGGCAGCAGGGTGGCGAGCGACTCAGTGTGGAATGCCCACCGCATGCAAGCGCCGCCCCAGGGCACTCAGAGCGTAATCCACCATCTCGTCCCGCAGCCGCTGGGGGCTGAGCCCCGGCCAGGCGAACTCCAGGTGTTGGCCGCCGTAGAAGCCCATGTCGCCGCCTGGCGGAAGCATGATGGTATGGATCAAGGGACGGAACTCGCGGATGGTGTCTTGAATCAGAGGCACAAAATGGAGCGGTCTCTCTGTGACTCGATCTCGCAGATACTTCACGCCAAACAGCACATGGCGCGACTCATCGCGGGTCGCCGCGGTGAAGCCCTGATAGAAGCCCCAGGTGCGGCCCCAGCGCCGCGCTCCCTCCAACTGGTAACGCATTCCAGTCAAAAACAAGGCGCCTTCCACGATGAGGTGGTAGACGGTGACGAACCTCACGGTGGCCTCGACATCCCTGGGATGCGAAGCCAGCCACTGCGATTGCTGAGGCAGCCAGTCGTAGAACAAGTAACGATAGGCGGGATTTTCCTGCGCGGTTATGCCAATGCGGCTGACCTGCTCGTGCAGATCCTGGGCCTCCGAGCCCACGACTTCCCGCCAGTAGCGGTCGAACAGGATGGTGTGGCGAACCTCATCCGTGAGTTGGGTAGCCACAAAGGCTTCAACATCCTTGCTGGGAGCGGCCCAGACAAGGGGCGCCAACAGGCTCGCGACCCTCTCCTCTCCGGCGAAGAACATGCGCAGGCTCCAGAGCCGGCGTGCCTTAGTGGCGGCAGACAAGGCTTGCCACTCTTCGCGGTCCCGCGAGAAATCCAGTTCGTAGGGAGACCAGGCTTGTTCCACCGCTTTTCTGTACAGATCTAGATAAGTGGGGAGCTTCCTCGCTCCTCGCTCCACGACCGCGAGCACGTCGTCGATGTACAGGCTGCTCATGGAGCTCAGGGACGCTAAGCCGATCTGCTGTTCCACTTCTTCATCGTTGATCTGGCGAACTTCTAGCATGACCACACCCCCGTGTGTGATTCGGTCGGCGGAATCTATCATCACGGGAAACGGCAGTCAACTATCGCTTGCGGGGCGGCGCCTGCCGGGCCTTGAGCGGAGAGTATTCCGTGCTAAGGCCGGGTGCCGTTTTTCAGCAGAGCAGGGCGATGGGCGGAGAACGATCGAATCCCGGTGAAAGAAACAGCGCCGCGCTTCCCAGGATCCGGCATTAAGGTAGCCAACTCGCGCCTGATGGATCCCAGGCCCGCAATCTTCTCCAGTTCTTGACGGTTCTGCACCAACAGAGTGGATCGCCGGAGACTTGCCAGGTGTTTCTTGCGGAATTCGGCGAGCGTGCGGGTCACGGTTTCGCGCGAACTCCCGATCGCCTGGGCGACCTCATCGTGGGTCAAGTCCAATTCCACTCGCGCCGCATGCCGGCAATCCTTCTCGCAACCGCCTGCCTCCCCGGAAAAACTGAGAAGGAACCGTGCCAGTCTGACCTTGGTCGAACGGGAGAGCTTCAAAGAACTGATTTCGTTGTAGATCGAGTGGCAAGTCCAACCCAGTTGCTCGGCAGCCGATAGGCAGGCTTCCGGATCCTCGTGTAGGACGCGCAGCAGGTCCTTACGGTTCACAAAGCTCACGCGAATGGGCTGCAGGGTCTGCGCCGTCATTTCGTAAGCAGCGCCGGTGATGCAGTTGTGGAGGCCGAGAATGTCGCCCGGTTCGGTGATCTGGAGGATGAGCGCACGGCCTTCGCAGGAGTTGGCGGTGAGCTTGACATGTCCCCTGGAGATGATGTGGATGCCGCGGGCCAGCTCGCCCTCCATGAACAGGATGGCACGGGACGGCAGGGAACAGACAAGCCCTTCCGAGCGCAAGCCTTCGAGCAGCGCGTTGCGGACGGTTTCCGGGTAACCTGGGGAGCGCATCGGGTCTTTCCCCCCAACTTCTTCTCAGGTATTTTCAGCGGACGGCTGGGGTGTGGTGGAGCTTACGCTAACACGTTTTGTGACCTCGCCGAGAGATTTTTTGTTGCGGCCGGAGTGGTTCTGAGGGGCGGAGCCAGAAGGCTACTCTGCCACGGGAACGGGGTGGTGGTCCCCGGCCCCGTGGTAGACAGTCAGCCCCAATTCGCTAGGCTCACCTCGCCGTTGCTGCCGCTGCCGGCGGCGCCGGCTTGTGGGCGAGCAGTTCGGCGATCAGCGCCACCGCGGCCAGGCCCGCCGCGACGTAGAACGCCATCTGGTAGTTGTGGTACTTGTCGTACAGCCTGCCCCCGATGCGGCCACCCAGCAGACCCGCCACCCCCCAGGCCGTGAACAGGATGCCGTAATTGATGCCCACGTTCTTGGTCCCCCAGAAGTCGGCCGCCGTCGAGGCGTTCACCGAAAGCTGGGTGCCGTAGCACCAGTAAACAATAAACAGCATGACAAACAGGGCCACCACGTTGCCGCCCACCTTATACAGGATGGGCATGGCCACCATGGAGATGGCAATCATCAGGC
>JAHFUA010000154.1 GCA_023265315.1 Acidobacteriota bacterium
GCGCTGGGCGGCGACCCGGTGCTGTTCCAGCACCTGTTCTGGTTCTACTCCCATCCCGCGGTGTACATCATGGTGCTGCCCGCGATGGGAGTCATCAGCGAGCTGGTAACCACGTTTTCCCGCAAGCGTATCTTCGGCTACGAGTTCGTGGCCGCGGCCTCGATCGCCATCGCAGTGTTCGGCTTCCTGGTGTGGGGCCACCACATGTTCGTGGCCGGGATCTCTCTCTACTCGGCGATGCTGTTCTCCATCATGAGCTACCTGGTGGCCATCCCCTCGGCGGTCAAGGTCTTCAACTGGACCGCGACCCTATATAAGGGCGCCATCTCCTACCGCACGCCCATGCTCTACGCCTTCGGCTTCATCGGGCTGTTTACCATGGGCGGCCTGACCGGACTGTTTGTGGCGGCGCTGGGCGTGGACATCCACGTGACCGACACCTATTTCGTGGTCGCGCACTTCCACTACATCATGGTGGGCGGGACGGTGATGGCCTACCTGGGGGCGATCCACTACTGGTGGCCGAAGATGTTCGGGCGGATGTATCCCGAGGGCTGGGCCAAACTCTCGGCGTGCATCATCTTCATCGGCTTCAACGTCACCTTCTTCCCGCAGTTCCTGCTGGGATACCTGGGCATGCCGCGGCGCTACCACGCCTATGCGCCCGAGTTCCAGGTGCTGAATGTGATGTCCACGGCAGGGGCGTCGATCCTGGCCGTGGGCTACCTGCTGCCGCTGATCTACCTGTTGTGGTCGCTGCGCTATGGCGAGATCGCCGGCCCGAACCCCTGGGGCTCAACTGGACTGGAATGGCAGACTACCTCGCCGCCGCCCACGCACAATTTCGAGGAAACTCCCATCGTGACCGAAGAGGCCTACGCCTACGATAAGCATCCGGAGATGGAATTTGTCGCATAACACCGAAGCCGGCGCCGTTCCCCATCCCGCGTTGCAGACGCCCTACCGCGACCTGGATCAGCAGCGCGAGACCGCCACGCTGGGCATGTTCGTCTTCCTGCTGACCGAGCTGATGATGTTCGGGGGACTGTTCTGCGCCTACCTGGTGTACCGCACGCTGTATTTCCCTTCGTTCCTGGAGGCCAGCCGGCACATGGACCTGACCATCGGCGCGGTGAATACCGCGGTGCTGATCTGCAGCAGCCTGACTATGGCGCTCGGAGTTCAGGCTGCACAGCAGGGACGCAGCAAGACCATCGTTTTCTACCTGGTCATTACGCTCTTGTTCGGGTGCGCGTTCCTGGGGCTCAAGGCGGTGGAGTACTACCACCACTGGCACGCGCATGAAGTTCCAGGGTTCAACTTCGAGTTTTCGTCCAGTGTTCCGGGGGCGGACGTCGGCAAAGTGCAGCTGTTTTTCGCGCTCTACTTCATCATGACCGGCTTGCACGCGCTGCACATGCTGATCGGCATCGGCCTGGTCACGTGGATCACGATCTGCGCTTACAAGGGGCGCTATACCGCGGCGTATCACAATCCGGTGGAGAACGTCGGACTGTACTGGCACTTCGTGGATCTGGTCTGGATATACCTGTTCCCGCTGTTATACCTGATCAGCCGCATGCATCTTTGATATGGCAGAACACGTCGTTCCGAAAAAGATCTACGTCGCGGTCTGGGGCACGCTGATGGCGATGACCCTGGTCACCACCCTGGTGGCCTTCGTGGACCTGGGCCGCTTCAATACCGTGGTGGCGCTGGCCATCGCCACCTTCAAGGCCAGCCTGGTGGTGCTCTTCTTCATGGGCGCAAAATACACGCCGCGGCTGACGCGGGTGGTGATCACCTGCGGCATTTTCTGGCTAGCGCTGCTGCTAGCCTTCAGCCTGGCCGATTACCTGACCCGGTTGTGGCCGGCGTAGATAGGTAGGCTCGTCCCTCCGGGACTGGATTTGTGCGCCACGGTTACCCAGCGCTGAAAGCGCTGGGCTAAGTTGGAAAGTCCCTAACGGGCCTGTTGCACAGTCAGGGCGATTGGGACCGACAGAATGAAGGCTTGTCGCGCATGCCCCGTTACCTGACCCCGTGATGGCCGACATAGATTCGCGCTAATCTGCGTTCATCCGCGGCGAAGGAATTTATCCTTTAGCCGCCGCGGGCTGCGGCTCGAGTTTGCGGAAGGTCTTGGCCAGGCCCTCGACGATGTCCGTCTTGCCTTCGCCCTTGATCTCCAGCAGCAGCGGCGGGACCTGCGGGGCCGAGCGCAGCAGGGTCATGGTTTCTTCCCAGTTCACGGTGCCGTCGCCCGGCCACAGGTGATCGTCGCTCTCGCCGGCGTTATCGTGCAGGTGAGTGGAGCGGATCAGCGGCTTGAGTAGCGCGAACGCCTGCGCCACCCCGCCCATGATGTGGGCGTGACCGACGTCGAAGCAGACGCCCACGTCGTCGAAGTGCGCGTTGTGAATAAGCTCCACCAGACGATCCGGCGTGGACAGCTCGTTAGGGATGTTCTCCAGCAGAATCGTGACCCCCAGCGGCTTGGCAAACGCCTTGAGGTGCTCGATCGAGGTCATGGCCGCCTCGGACTTCTTCGGGTCCCAATCCTCGCCGCTGGTGCCGACATGCTGCACCAGGAAGCGGAAGGGGATCTGCTCGGCCACTTCAATGGCGCGCTTGATCTCGTCCATAGCCTCGATGCGGGCGCGCTTGTCGAGCGCGGCGATGTTGACCGGGGGCGAGCCGCGGCGTCCCCACTCGTATTCGCTGTACATGGGCGAGTGGATGGAGTTGAGCGGAATGCCCTTCTCGCGGAACCAGTCGCCGATCTCCTTGACGTGGGAGCGGCGGTTGACGTAGTCGAAGTGGCCGCGCGCGCCGAAGATCTCGATGGCCTCCGCGCCGGCCTGCAGCAGGCCGTCGAGCAGCCCGCTGTGCAGCCGCTCGCGAACGTAGATGTGAGTGGAAATCGCTTTCAGCATGATTGCTTTCCTTCTTGAACCAGGATCTGGTGGCCAGGGTGGAGCAGGCCTTCAGGCCTGCATTGATGGCATCCTTGAAGTTGAGGGCTTCAGCCCCCTGAGGTACCCAATTAAATGGGCCCGTTCATTACCTCAGCGGCTAAAGCCGCACGCCGATGACGCCATCAGTGCAGGGCTGAAGCCCTGCTCCACCCACAGCCGGCCGACATTCCGAATAACCACTCGTACCCTCGCGCCCCGTCCAGTTTAATATCCCACCGCCTTGCCTTCATACCGGCTATCGCTGGCTCCCAGGCGTTCGCCCGTTTTGGGATCGACGGCCACGCACTCCGCGTCGCCCCAGTGGCCGTGCCACTTTCCGCGCTCGGTGTAGCCCTCCTGGATCTTGTGTCCCATGGCCGCCAGCCGGTTCCCCGTGGCGGGAGAAAAGCCGTCCTTCTCCACGCGCAACACGTCCGGCATCCACTGGTGATGAAAGCGCGGCGCGTCCACCGCCTGCTGGATGTTCATGCCATAGTCGATCACACCGACCAGCACTTCGGCCACTGTGGTGATGATCCTGGGCCCGCCGCGCGAACCCAGCACCAGGAACAGCCGCCCGTCCTTGAGCACGATGGCGGGCGCCATGGCGGAAAGCGGCCGCTTGCCGGGAGCGATGGCGTTGGCCTCGCCCTGTAGCAGTCCGAACATGTTGGGCGCGCCCGGCTTGGAGGTGAAGTCGTCCATCTCGTCGTTCAGCAGGAAGCCCAGCCCCTCGGAGGTGACGCGCGACCCGAAGAGATCGTTTAGCGTAGTAGTGACGGCCACGGCATTCCCGGCAGAATCGATGACCGAGTAGTGGGTCGTGTTGTCCGGCTCCCCGACGGCCGCCATGCGGTCGAGTTTCTCGAAGACCTGCACCGGGCGCCGCAGGCCGGCGCTGGGGCTGGCGCGCCGCGAATCAAGCGATTCGCGCCAGGCGGCGGCATAGTGCTTGTCCATCAACGTTGCCACGGGCACGCCGGCGAAGTCCGGGTCGCCGAGCAGCTCGGCGCGATCGAAAAAGGCGCGGCGAAAGGCCTCGGCCTCCAAGTGAATGGATTCGGCGGAACCGTTGCCGAGCTTCGCCAGATCGTAGCCTTCCAGGATGTTGAGCAGCTCGATCAAGGCGATCCCGCCGGAGGAGGGAGGCGGCGCGGCGATGATTTCGTATCCGCGATAGCTGCCGTGCACCGGCTCGCGCTCCTTCACTTCATACGCTGCCAGGTCCTTGGCCGTGATCAGGCCCCCGCCTTTCTGGATGGAAGCCGCCAGCTCCTGCGCCAGCGCGCCATGGTAAAAACTCTCGGGATCGGCGGCGATGCGCTCCAGAGTCCGGACCAATTCCGGCTGCTTGAAGATATCGCCCGCCTGATAGTAGCGGCCATCGCGCTGAAAGATGCGGCGGGATTCAGGAAACGCAGCCAGAGCCGGGTCATGAAATTGGCGCGCGTCGCGCTCGGAGAGGGCAAAGCCCTGGCGCGCCAGGCGAATCGCCGGCGCCATCACCTGGGCCAGCTTCAGCTTGCCGAACTTCTTCTCGGCGTAGACCAGTCCCGCGACCGAGCCCGGCACCGCGATGGCGCGATAGCCGACCACGCTGGCCTCCGGCACCAGGTTGCCCTTGGGGTCGAGATACATGTCAGGCGAGGCGGCGGCCGGCGCTTTTTCACGAAAGTCGAGAAAGTGCGCGCGACCGTTCGCCAGACGCAGCAGCATGAATCCGCCGCCGCCCAGGTTGCCGGCCTCGGGAAGCACGACGGCGAGGGCAAACCCCGTAGCCACGGCGGCGTCCACCGCGTTGCCGCCCTGGCGCATGACTTCGACGCCCGCCCCCGAGGCCAGTTCGTGTCCGCTGGCCACCATGGCGTGGGGTGCGCGCACCGGGGCCAGGGCCGCCGCGCGGGCGCCAGGGGCCACCCAGATGGCGATTGCAACGGCAAATGAAATCAATGGCTTACGAAGGAGTCGCATGCGGCTCTGCATCAGGCAAGTAATTGAGGCTAGCCCAGCATGGGGCGCGAGTCAAATGAAGTCACTTCAGGCTGGCGACTGACCACTGGCGACCGGCAACTGACCCCGCGCCCACGCCTCGGCCGCCTGAATGCGCTTGGCGATCGGAGGATGCGAGTGGAAGAGCAATTCCACTAGCCGCGAGGGCCGCCGCTCCGCCAGGTTCTGGTCCGCCAGCTTGTTCATGCCGGAGATGAACGGCTCAATCGACGGGATTGCGGTATAGGAATAGCGGTCGGCCTGGCGCTCGTTGTGTCGCGAGTAGGCATTCAGGGCGGGCATAAGCAGCAATGAGAGCACGGTGGAGACCAGCATCAGCAGCGGGAGATTGGCGAAGTCCGATAACTGCTCGAACAGGTGCAGGCGCTCGATGGCGTAGTGCAAGGTCTGGTTGGCGGCCCAGAAGCCCACGAACGTAATGCCCGCCTCCACCAGGATGCCCTTGGGGATATGCCGGTGCACATGGTGCCCGAGCTCGTGCGCCAGGATGGCTTCAATCTCGTCGTCGGTGTATTTCCCCAGTAAGGTGTCGGCCAGGATGATGCGCCGGGTGGCTCCCAGGCCGGCGAGCGCGGCGTTGGCCTTGCGGCTCTTCTCCGAGAGCTTCCACTCGTACACGCCTTTCACGCGCGTGCCGGCGCGCTCGCTCAGGCGCATCAAGCGTTCCTTCAGCCCGTCGTTCTCCAGCGGCCTGAATTTGTAGAACAGCGGGAACAGGACCACAGGCGCGATCTGCGCGAAGAAAACGAAGAGCACGATGAAGATGGCCCAGGCGATCAGCCACCAGAAGCGCGGCTCGGTGCGGATCGTCCAGTACACCAGCTCGACCAGGATGGAAGCGATCACCAGGCCCACCAGCCATCCCTTCACCTGGTCTTTGGCCCAGGAGCGCAGCTTCTGGTTGGAGAGCTGGAAGCGGTGCTCCAGGCGGAATCCGTAGTAGTCGAGCGGGAGGCCCAGGATTTTGTTGATCACCGTCAGCATGCCAACGTAGAAGAAAACGGCGAGAACATAGATCTGGCCGGCGCCCACATAGGCGAGGTCGCGCAGACGCGCCGTCCACCCGGTGGCGAGCAGCACCACCAGCATCGCCAGGCCGAGCAGGAAGTCGGCAATGCCCAGCCGGCGTCGTGTGCGGTTGTAGCGGCGCACCTCGGGAGAATCAGGCGCAGGCTTTTCCAGATTGGCGACGGTGGTAGAGATGTTGTCCCCCGTTCAAATTTACCAGAACCGAGGACGGGTGGGCGTTATTGCCGCGCACGCCGGTCCGCGGCAAACCTGTTTCGGAGGGACACGGCCTTCAGCCGTGCCGAATAAAACTCAAGGGATTGTCATCCTGAGTGACGCCCGACCTGAGCTGGCGAAGGGAGGGCGAGCGAAGGATCTTGGTGTTATCTTGCTCCGGCCGGGCCGTGGAGGAAATGCAGATCCCTCGACTCGCGCTCGCTTCGACAAGCCCAGCTCGCGCATCGCTCGGGATGACAATTTTGGGAGTAGGCTTTCGGCGCAGCTGAAGCCGCGCCCCTCCGAAAGAAGCCGACTGCTAGCGGCTGGCGACCACCGGCTGGCTCGCCAGGACAAATTCCTCGGAGGCCGCGAGAATCTCGTTCACCAGATCGGGGCT
>JAHFUA010000048.1:0-3522 GCA_023265315.1 Acidobacteriota bacterium
CCAGGCATTCCACCAGGTCGACGTTCAGCCCCAGCGCTCCGGCGATGGTGCGCGCGATCTGCGCGACTTCGATGGTGTGCGTCAGCCGGTTGCGGAAATGGTCGGAGTAGCGGCGGGTGAAGACCTGGGTCTTGTTTTCCAGCCGGCGGAAGGCGCGGGAGTGGATGACGCGGTCGCGATCGCGCTGGAAGTCATCCCGGTAGGGATGCGGGGGCTCGGCGTGGCGCCGGCCCCGGCTGTTCTCCACCCTTACCGCATAGGCGGCCAGCATAGAGTAAGTCTAACACCGGCGGGTCGCCTGTCTCTTCGCGTTCCTCTGAAACGGAACCGATGCCATCGGCTATGAGACCTGGCGCTGATCGAGCACCTGGGCAAGATGCATCACCCGCGCGTCGGGGCAGAAGTGCCGGACTTGCGAGCGACAGGAAAATCCGTCGCTGATCACGATGGCGCCGGGGTCGCTGCGTCGGATGGCAGGCACCAGCACGCGCTCGGCCAGGGTCTTCGAAATGTCGTAGTGGCCGGCCTCGTAGCCGAAGGCGCCGGCCATCCCGCAGCAACCCGCATCGAGGACTTCCAGCTTTAATCCGCTGACGCGCTCCAGCAGCGCCGTCTCGTGCTTCAGCCCGGCGATGGCCTTCTGGTGGCAGTGCCCGTGGAGCAGTGCGCGTCCCTGGTACGGCGGGGGCACGTACGCGGGCGCTTTGCGTGCGAGGAACTCATCGAGCAGGAACGTGCCTTCCGCCAAGGCCTGCGCCACCGTGTCACCTGGGAACAGCCTCGGCAGCTCGTCGCGGAAGGTGAGGATGCATCCGGGCTCGAGCCCCACGATGGGCACTGCGCGCTCGACGTAGGGGCCGAGCACGCGCATGGCTTCCCGCAGGCGCTGCTTGGCCACATCCAGCATTCCCTGGTCGTAGAGCGGACGGCCGCAGCAAATTTGCGACTGCGGAATAGTGACGCGGAATCCGGCGGCATCAAGAACATGCGTGGCCGCGATCGCCACTTCTGGTTCGAAGAAATTGTTGAACGTATCAGGGAACAGCACGACTTCTGGCCGCGAGTCAACAGCACCGTTACGCGCGCCGAACCAGGCGCGGAAGGTCTGCTTGGCGAAGCGCGGCAGATCGCGATTTGGGTGAATCCCCAAAGCTCTCTTCATGGGGCGCGCCAGGAACGAGCGTGAAAGAGAGTTCACGAGACCGGGCGCATGCGCCGCCAGCGCGGCCCACTCGTTGATGCGGCCCAGCGCGTGCGCGAGCAGCGGACGCCGATGCTGCTGATGGTAGTGGGCAAGGAACTCAGCCTTGTACATCGCCATGTCCACCGCCGCCGGGCATTCCGTCTTGCAGCTCTTGCAGGAAAGACAGAGGTCGAGCGCCTCGTGCAGCGCTTCATCGGTAAGTCCGCCCGGCAGGCCGCCGTTGAGTGCTTCGAACAGCACGCGGGCGCGGCCGCGGGTCGAGTGGAATTCCTCGCGCGTCGCCATGTAGGAGGGGCACATGGTGCCGGCGTCGGTCTTGCGGCACTTGCCGACGCCTACGCATTTCAGCGCCGCCCCGGCGAGACCGCCTTCGGAGCTGAAATCGAAGTGGGTGGCCACCTGCAGCGGGCGATAATTCGGGCCCAGCTTCAAATGCGAGTCCAGCGGATGCGGATGGACGATGGTGCCGGGATTCATGCGTCCGTCGGGATCGAACGCGCGTTTGAACTCGCCAAAAGCTCCGATCAGTTCCGTCCCGAACATTCTGGGCAGCAGCTCGGAGCGGGCGATGCCGTCGCCGTGTTCGCCGGAGATGGAGCCGCCGAACTCGCCGACCAGGTCGCCGAGCTCTTCCATGGTCGCGCGAAAGATGGCAATACCTTGCTCGCTCTCGAGGTCGAAGCTGACCCGGCAGTGGACGCAGCCTTCTCCGAAGTGCCCGTAATAGATGGAGACGCGCAGTTGGCGCTTGTCCAGAAGCTTGGTAAAGCGGCGGAGGTAAGCCCCCAGCTTGGCGGGCGCGACCGCGACATCTTCGGCGCCGGGCCAGGCGCGCGGGAATCCGGGACGGCTGGCGCCGGCACCCAGTCCGGATTCGCGCAGGCGCCACACCGAGTCGCGTTCCCCGGGATCGACCAGCAGCTTTGACCCGGTGCAGAGCGGCACGCGCTTGGCTTGCTGGAGCAAGGCTTCGCCGCGTCCGCGAGCTTCCTCCAGCGTGGCGCCGCCGAGCTCGACGATCAGGAACGCGCAGCCGGACGGCAACAGCCGGATGGCTTCCAGTCCCTTGATCTTGCCGAATTCGACGAGCTGCTGGTCGAAGGCTTCCAGGGCTTCGGGACGGTGCTCGAGGATCCACGGCACCTGATCGGCGGCTACATAGATGTCCGCGAAGCCGAGGGTCACCAGAACCAGCTGCTTGGGACGCGCCACCGCCCTCACGGTCGCGCTCAGCGTGATGGCCAGCGTCCCCTCGGAGCCGACCAGCGCGCGCGCCAGGTTGCAGCCATTCTCCGGCAACAATTCATCGAGGTTGTAACCGGAGACGCGGCGCGGAATCTTGGGGAAGCGCGAGCGCACCAGCTCGCCGTAGCGGGTGGTGATGGCGCGGAGTTGCTGATAGATATCGGCGATGCGCCCTCCCTCGGAAACCGTCGCATCGAACTCCGCGTCGCTGACCGGCCCGAGCTTCAGACGCGTCCCGTCGTAGAGCAGGACGTCGAGGGCGAGGAGATTCTCCGAAGTCTTGCCGTACGCGGCGGAATGCGCACCGCAGGAATTGTTGCCGATCATTCCGCCGAGGGTGCAGCGGTCCTTGGTGGCGGGATCGGGAGCGAAAAACAGCCCATAGGGCGCAAGCGCGGTGTTCAGGTGCGCCTGTACGACACCGGGCTGAACCACCGCCAGACCCAGGTTGCGATCGACGCGCTGGATGGCATTCATGTACTTGGAAAAATCCAGGACCAGCGCGGTGTTGCAGGTCTGTCCCGCCAGACTGGTGCCGCCGCCGCGCGCCAGGATGGGAACGGAATTCTCGCGCGCCAAACGCAGGGCGCGGATGACGTCCTCCTCGTGCCGCGGGATCACGACGCCGACCGGCACCTGGCGATAGTTGGAGGCGTCGGTGGAGTAGATGGCAGCGGTTCCGCGGTCGAAGCGCACCTCGCCCTCGATGACTCGGCGCAGCTCGCGTTCGATAGTGGCGGGCGAGACCATATGGCGCAGAGTATAAATCGTGTTGGTCGACAGCGGCGATTGCTCTCCGCGGCCCGCTGTAGAGTCGCAGCATGCTGCAGGTCTGTCCAAAATTACGTTTTCTATCGCGACGATTCTTATTCAGAGATGTCATCCTGAGTGAATCCCGAACCGAGCGCAAAAGAGGTGAGGCGAGCGAAGGATCTGTGCATTTGTTAGGCGGGCCCATGCTGCCACAGGCTCCGCAGACCTTCGTCGGCCGGAGTAGCAGAGCCAAGATCCCTCGTCGCGCTCGGTCGCCCAGCCTCCCTCGCGCGTCCTCGGGATGACAATTCAATAACAAA
>JAHFUA010000048.1:3622-22645 GCA_023265315.1 Acidobacteriota bacterium
GCCCATGCTGCCACAGGCTCCGCAGACCTTCGTCGGCCGGAGTAGCAGAGCCAAGATCCCTCGTCGCGCTCGGTCGCCCAGCCTCCCTCGCGCGTCCTCGGGATGACAATTCAATAACAAACGGTTGCGGCCGGGCTGAAGCCCGGCCCTTCCGAAACAGCTCGGGACACAGCAACAAAACGAAACCGCGCTAATTTAGACAGACCTGCAGCTTGCTGCGTCTCTACAAACAATTCCTCTTTCGCCAACGGTAGAATGCGGTCATGACTTGGAACATAAAGTCACACGCGGCACATGGAACGAGCCACGCCCCTGTTACCGAGCCGAGGATGATCGAGATCCCCGCAGGCTGGTTCTGGATGGGCTGCGATGCCGGCCAGGATGTCGAGCGGCCGGCGCATCGCGTGTGGGTGGATTCGTTCGCGCTGGCGGAGACCCAGGTCACGGTCGCAGAGTACGCGAGATTCCTCGACGCGACCCGTCGTCCGCCATCGCCGACCTGGAACGATTCCAACTTCAACCATCCCCAGCAGCCGGTCACGGCAATGCCTTGGTTCGAGGCGATGGCATATTGTGAGTGGCTGTCCGAGATCGCGGGCGCGCATTACCGCCTGCCTTCCGAAGCCGAGTGGGAGCGCGCCGCGCGCGGAGGAGCCGACGGCAAGCTGTTTCCCTGGGGCGACGAACCGCCGCAGTCACGCCCCCGATACGAGAGCCTGTGGCAGCACGGGCCGGAGCCGGTGAGGCGCTCGGAGCCGAACGGGTACGGCTTATACGAGATGTGCGAGAACGTACACGAGTGGTGCAGCGACTGGTTCCAAGCGGATTACTACTCGCGCTCGCCGCAGCGCAATCCCCAAGGGCCGGCCAGCGGCGACAGGAAATCCTCGCGCGGAGGCTCGTGGCGGCACCACGTCAAGATTGCGCGCTGCTCCGCGCGCTCCAGCATCCCGCCGCAGTTTCAATATGCGGATTATGGGTTCCGGGTGGCGCGCGACTTGGGCTAACTCCTGCCTTATTGTTCGCGTTTGTTGAGTTCCCTGCGGCAGATCACCGTTTCAGGACGAAACAGATCCAGGGCCGCTGCATCCAATGAACACCGCGGGCCGTACATACGGCAGGGGGATACGCCGTGCGCAGAATCTTGCTGGTTTTGGTATTGATGTCGGTCCCACTCTGGGGCGCCGAAAATCTCAAACTCAATTCCCACCTGGACTACTCCAGCGACAGCCAAGATGGCCCGTTGATCAGCGGCGATCACATGGAGGACGGGGCCACCGCCGGCAAGCCAAACTACATCATCATGTACGGCGAGGGTTGATTCAATTCCAAGCGGCAGGCTCGCCGCTCCGTGAATCTGTACAACCAGTTCAAGGGCCGGGTGCAATTCGTAGTGATCGACCTGGACCGGAAGCAGTCGCCCGCCCAGCAGGAGCTGGTGAAGAAGTACTTCGCCGGCTACATCCCGCACGTGGTGATCCTGGACCGTTCCGGCAACGCCGTGTACAACTCTTCCGGCGAAGTGCAGGAGAGCAGGATTGAGGCTCTGCTCGACAAAGCTCTCAAGTAGCCGGGATCAGTTTGCGGGCGCCGAAAGTGCCGCCGCTTCTGCGAGCTGCTGGCGGGAGAGGCTGGCCTGTTTGGCCTCGTTGCTGGCTTCCTGCGTCAGGTCGCGCATCCCGAGCTGCACCCCGATCTTCTGCAGGAATTCGTTGGGGGGAGTCCCGCCGGCAAAGATCCACACATAATCGTTGGGAATCTCCTGCACCTGGCCGTGGACGTCGAGGACGACGCTCTCCGGTTTGAACTCCACCGGCATGGAGTTGAACAGCACCCGGACTTTCCCCGCGCGCATGCACTCCCGCATGCGCTGGGCGTTCCGCTCTTTGATGCGGCCGAACGCTTCCTTTCGATAGGACAGCGTCACCTGGTTGCCAGTCTGGTGTGCGAGGCCCATGGCCGCTTCCACCGCGCTGTCGCCGCCCCCCACCACCAGAATCCTCTTGTTGGTGTAGGCCTCGGCCTCGATCAGACGGTACATGACTTTCGGCAGTTCCTCGCCTTTGACTCCGAGCTTGCGGGGAGTGCCGCTCTTGCCGATCGCCAGCACCACCGCGTGGGCACGGTACCGGTTCTTGCTGGTGACCACGGTGAAGATCCCGTCCGCGTCCTGCTTGATGTCTTCCACCTTCTCGCCGGTGCGGGCTTTGAAATCGGCCCGCCGCAGAACCGTGTGCCAGAAGGTGAGCAGGTTTTCCTTGGAAAGTTCCGTCTTCTTGAACTTGCCGTAGAGGGGGAATTCTACGGGACTGGTAAGCACCAGTTTTTGCCGCGGGTACTTTGCGACCGTGCCGCCGATTTCATCTTGCTCCACGGTAACGTAGTCGAGCTGGTTCTCGATGGCGCGCAGCGAGGCGCTGATCCCGCCGGGACCGGCACCAACGATCAACACGTCGTAAACCCCCGGCGCGGATTTGCCAGACCCAGTGGCCTTGAGTCTCTGCGCGATGGTGTCCACGCATTGCCGCCCCTGGTTGACGGCGTTCTTGATCAACGCCAGCCCGCCGAGCTCCCCCACGATGAACAGGTTGCGGACACTGGTCTCGTACTCCGGGGTCAGGAACGGCATGTCGGCGCTCATGCTGGGATGGGCCAGAACCATGGTGATGGCGCCGACCGGACAGGCCTCGGCGCACAGGCTGTGGCCGATGCACTTGTGCCCGTTGACGATGACGGCTTTGCCGCCGAAGACGGCCAGCACGTCACCTTCGGGGCAGACCTCGGTGCAGGTGCCGCAGCCGATGCACTTAGCGGTGTCGATGTGCGGATGCTGTGCGCGTGGCCCGGTGGAGTCCAGGTTCCACTTCTTCGCAGCCTCGCGCGCCCGCGCTTCCTTCTTCTTCAGACTTTGGATGTAGAAGAGCAAAGGAACGGCAATGACCAACGCGCAGATAAGATATGTTATGAAAGAGTCAGTCATTGCCTAAAAATGCCGGAAGCTTTCGACGGCAGACACATCAATAAAAGCCACATGTACCCCCCTACCACCATACATAACCCATCATGGTGACCACGGTGATGTGGGTCAGGGCCAGCACCGCGAACGAATAACTGAAGGGCCGGTGGATGACGTGCCACAGGTGAAACACCCGCTGGGCACGGGAAAGAAAGAGGATGCGCTTGCTCAGCGAAGCCTGGTCGCGGGCGGCATCGATGGCCAATTCCAGTTCCAGGTGGCGCGTCCGCAGCAGGCCGCCGAAGGTCGTGAGTTTCTCCGCCAAGCGGATCGCATGGCGGCGCAGGCGCGCCACCCGGAACGGCCGCAGCAGGTCGAGAACGATCATGTAGCCGACGGCCACCAGCAGGGGCATCCTGGCCACCAGAGCGGCGCTGGGCAGGCGGAGCAACGAACGCAGGTCGGCCGTGGGCAGCACCCTCTGCGCCGCCAGTCTCTGCGCCAGCACCGAGTGCTGCTGCTCCAGTTCCGACATCGAGACTTCCGCCGAACTCATCCGGCGGGGGATCTGCGCGTACACATAGCGGCCGATCACGCCGCTCAGGGCCACGGCGGTCATGATCCAGAACCCTATGCCGGCAAGGCCGTGGAACTTGAACGAAGAATGAAAGGCGATGATGAAAGGCGCGGTGAGGCCCATCAGCACATGGAAATCCAGCCAATGTTTGGAGCTGCCTTGCCGTGCCAGCCACTTCCAGCGTTTACGGAGCGGGTACAGGAAGATGGCGCCAAACAGCAGCAATCCAAAGATGCCGAGCTTGAGGCCAATGGCGCCGCTCGGTTTCAGGGCAGCATGCTTGGCGGACAGCGGACGCTGGGCGGCGTCGAGCGTGTAGTAATCGAGGCCATAGATCGCCAGGGCCAGGACCAGCGTGATCGCCAGCAGATATGAGGCGTATAAGCGCCAGCGATGCGGCCGCTCGTGGTCCACCGCAGGCAAGACGGCAGGAGCAATAGTGGCATTCATTTCTTGATCGTACTTTCGTTGACGCTCTCCTGGGTGCTGACGGAGAAGCGTTTGTAATCGCTGAAGCGGTGGGTGTTGCGCCAATGCTGGCGCGCGGTTTCCACCTCGATGGTGGCCGTCACCGGCAGCCAGGGAGGCTTGCCGGCATCGTGGAACGACACGGGCGCGTACTCCACCTCGCTGCCCAACGAGCGCAGCCCGAGGTCTTCGATCCCAACCGGGATAGCGGAGATCATCCGCGTGATCGCCCCGGAGGCGGGATCGATCCAGGCGTCCCCTTCCAACTCCAGGGGGTACTCGCGTCCACGCAAAGACAGGGCGGTGGGCGAGCGTGTGCCGCGCACATGGCGGAAGTGCACTTTGCGCAGCAATTTGCCATTGGCGGTCTCGTCGCCCTCGTCGCGGAACTCGAAGCTGTTGGCGTAATACGGGTGGAAGACCAGGAAACCCATAGCGAAGCCGTTGGTCACTAGCAGGGGAATCTGCTTCTTGCGCTTCGCCTGCTCCTGCTCGACCCGGGATTCGTCCAGCGTCAACTCGCCGCCGGTGTTGCTGAGAATGACCAGGTAGTCGTAGGTAGAATCCGCTTTGTACTCCACCTTGCCGTTCTTGCCGAGCTTCTCCTGGGTGACGCGCTCGGTGCACTTCACGTCCGAGAACTCATCCAGCAGCCCCGACACCAGGCCGGTGGTGCGGGAGAGAAAGCTGTCGAACGGAGCCGGTCCGGCGGCGCACAGCGGCGGCCGCATCAGGCCGGCGACCGCCAGCAGCAGAAAAACAACACCGAGTTGCGCTCTTCTCGTCATCGGTGAGATTTCCGGTTGTCGAAGCGGTAGCCCAGCATGGTGAACCACTGGTCGTAGCTCATGGTCGTGCCGCGCTGCAGGGTGAGGCCGCCGCTGACGAAATACCTGGCGCCGAGATTCATATCCATCATGGAGGTCACGAAGCGCGAGCTGTTGTCGCTGGTGGAGGAGGAAGTAAAGTTCTGCTGGCCGCCCAGCAGCTCAAAGTGGAACCTCTCGCCCAAGTTGCGCGACAGGGAAACGACCTCATACACACCGTCGCCGAAGGAACTGTTGAAACGCGAGTAGTGGACGTCGGCACGGATGCCGGTGCGCCCGATCCGGTCCACGGTCACCCCGTACATCTGGTTGATGGAGCTGCGGGCATCGCCCGAGCGGGAGCTGGCGCCCAGTGTGGTGTACAAGGTCACGTGGCGGACGATTTCGCCGCGCACGCCCGCGCTGAAGCCCTGGAACAAATATTTGTCCAGCAGTCCGGTGCCGATCAGATTAGGATCGAAGGTCGGAACATCGCGAAAATAATTGTGGTTCAGGTCGAAGGACAGCCGCTCGATCGGCTGCACGCGAACCGTGAGAAAACTGCGCGCGAGGCCGGTGCCGGGAGAAGGAACCGCGGGGTTTGCCGGAGGCTCATCCACCTGCGCCGAGTCGTAAATTGAGATGATGCGCTTATAGAACAAGCCGGTTTCGACGAAGCCGAGAGGCCGGTCGAACTGGCCATAGACCGTGCTCATCGCAGCCCCGAGCGTGCTGGTATAGCGGAAACTGTCGAAGCTGCCGCCCTCAAAGTTCACGAACGTGCCCGCCAGGCGGCGGCCGGGCTCATAATCCCAAGAAGCCGGGTCGGGAGCGGAGCCGCCGAAGACCCCGGCGGTGATGCCTTTATGCAGGCGGCGCCCGAAATAACCGCCGTCGATGGTATCCAGACTCGGAGCCCATGGCAGGTAGAGGCGTCCGAATCCCATGACCCACTTGGAATTGGGGTTGTCGTAAGTCATGCTGAGGGTGTAGGTGCGGTCGATCAGCTCCTGCAGGGTGGGCTGCATAGTGGACGAGCGCGATAGCAGGCGCCCGCGCCAGTACCCGCTCAGATTCCAGTAGGTGCCCCCGATACGCGTGATGTCCGCCCGCAGCACCAGTCCTACCTGCGTGCTGCCCAGCCCATCGCCGCTGCGGATCCCACCGTAGTCGAAGCCGATGCGCCCGCGCGCCCGGTTCACCGACGGCAGCGGCGGGCGCGGCACTTCCGCGCGCGCCTCTTCCTCCAGGGGATCGCCTTCGGTGAAGGTGACCACCTGGGGATATTTGCGGGTGCTGCTGAGCGTGCGCTGCGCAACCAGAGCGGCCTGGTCGGCGGCCGAGAGGTAGGCCACGTCTCCCTTCTTGACCTCGCGGGCCGGAGACTTGATCTCCGTCACCGCCGAGGTCTCGGCCACCGAGATCACTTCCAGTTCGGCGACCACTTTCTTGCCGCCATCCGCATTCGAGCCCGCCGGTATGGAGTCGGCCGGAGCTTCGGTCGGCGCGGTTCCCGGTAAGGCGGCCTTAACGTCGTCTTTGATCTCCAGCTTCATGCCTTCGGCAAGCCCGGAACTGCGTCCGCCGTCGAGATAGGCGGCCCCCTGCGCCACGTACTTAACGTTGAACACCACACGGAGGTCGGAGTTGGGTACGCGCAGCGCAAGCGCCGGTGGCGCGACGTTGGCAGATTCGATGGTCGCGCGGTTTGCGGCCTGCAACTGAGAAGGTCGCCCTGCGGCCACCTGGACCGGACTCTGCGGCTGGGTCTTCGAGCTCGGCGGATTCGTCGCCGGCGCGGGAGCCATGGCAATCGCAGGATTGTTCTGCGACAGGTTGGGCGCCGGTTCGCGCTTGCTCAAGGCACCCACCAGCGGCGACACGCTTCCTCCACTCGCGGGAGCGACGCGACGCGCCGCCGAACTCCCCGCGCTGACCGCCAGCACGATCCTGGTTCCCTGAATCTGCAGGCCGTGGGAATGGGCCTGGCCCGGCTCCAAGTCGATCACCACGTCGGTCTCCGGTGGATCGCTCGAATGGAGTCCCATGCGGACGCCTTTCACGCCGGCGGTGCCCACCGGGATCCGCTTCTGGCGCGCCTCCGACACCGTGCCCGGCAGGACCAGGACGAGGCGCTCGGGGGCTTCCGTCGTCTTGACGATGGGCCGGACCGGCTCGGTCAGGGTGATCTCGACGCGAACAAAGCCGTTGTCACGGACGACGCGGATATCGACGACCGCGGCCGGCTCTCCGGCTGCAGAGGCAGCCGGCACCGGCAGCAACAAGAACAACAACACTGCGAGGGGAAGACTTCTCATTCGCTTACATCCATCTGTAATGGACCATCGGGCCCGGCTGCTTCTGATCCTGGGAAGCTTTCGACCAGCACGCCCAATCTGCATCGCTACCCTGCCCGCCCGCTGGGGTGGCATTGATAGCAGTTAGCGCTGTTCCAGACGAAGTTCTTGACCCCCTGGTGCTGCTGGGTGGTGGTCGCCTGCGTGTGGCAATTAGTGCATGTGAAGACGGCGTAATTGCTCGAATTCGTATGGCAGGTGGAGCACACCCCTTGGGCATTGCCGTGAGTGAGGGGGAACCAGGTGTGATTGAACGTGGCTCCGGCCCATGAGGTGGTCGTGTGGCACGTCTGGCAAGTGGTCGGGAACCCCGCCGCCTTGTGATTCGGGTTGGTCGTGCTCTGGTAGACCGCCAAATGGCAGGAGTAACAGTCCGTCGGCACGGTGGTGTAGTTGTTGTTCAGGTGACAGTTGGCACAGGCCACCGTGGTATGGGCTCCGGTCAGGGGGAAGGGCGTGTTGTTGTGGTTGAACGTGGCGTTGGTCCAGGCCACGGTGTCGTGGCACATGTCGCAGGTGGTCGGGAACCCCAGAGTCACGTGGTTCACCGGACTGAGCGCAGTCTGGTAATTCGAGAGGTGGCAGGTGACGCAGGCCGTGCTGCTCAGCTTGTAGTTGTTGTTGACGTGGCACTGCGTGCACTGCAGCGTGGCGTGAGCCCCGGTGAGGGCAAAGCCCGTGGTGGTGTGATTGAACTTGCCGTCGGTCCAGACGATGGTGTCGTGGCAACTGTCGCAGGTGGTGGGGAAGCCGGCGGCGATGTGGTTTACCGGACTGACGGCATTGTTGTAATCGGTCTGGTGGCAAGTGACGCAGGCCGTGTTCGTCAGCTTGTAATTGTTGTTAACGTGGCACTGGGTGCAGGGAGTCGTCAGATGCGTGCCGGTCAGCGCCCAACCGGTGGTGGAGTGATCGAACTTGCCGTCGGTCCAGACCACTGTGTCGTGGCAGGTGTCGCAGGTGGTGGGGAATCCCGCCTGGATGTGGTTCACCGGACTGACGGCGGTGTTGTAGTTGTTCAGGTGGCAAGAGACGCACACCGTGTTGGCGCTGGTCAGGTTGTAGTTGTTGTTGACGTGGCACTGCGCGCACGGAGTGGTCGCGTGCGTCCCGGTGAGCGCCCATCCGGTGGCCGAGTGATCGAACTTGCCGTTGGTCCAGACCACCGTGTCGTGGCAGTTCTGGCAGGTGGTGGGGAATCCCAACTGGATGTGGTTCACCGGGCTGACGGCGGTGTTGTAGTCGTTCTGGTGGCAGAAAACGCAGGCGGTGTTGGCGCTGGTCAGGTTGTAGTTGTTGTTAACGTGGCACTGAGCGCACGGCGTGGTGGCGTGCGCGCCCGTCAAGGCGAAGCCGGTGGACGTGTGGTCGAACGTGCCATTCATCCACGAGACCGTGTCGTGGCAGTTCTGGCAGGTGGTGGGAAACGCCAACTGCACGTGGTTGATGGGCGTGACCGCGTTGTTGTAGTCGGTCTGGTGGCAGGAGACGCAAGCCGTGTTGGTGAGGTTGTAGTTGTTGTTGACGTGGCACTGCGAGCACGGCGTGGTGGCATGCGCGCCGGTCAGCGGGAATCCCGACTTGGAGTGGTCGAACTGCGCCGGCTGCCAGGCCGCGGTGTTATGGCAGGTTTCGCAAGTCTGCGCGAAGCCCTGCTGCGTGTGGTTGGGATTGGTGGTCCCCTGGAAATCCTTGAGGTGGCAACTGACGCAGGTGGTGACGGTGAGGTTGTAGTTGCTGTTGACGTGGCACTGCGAGCAAGCGACCGTGGCGTGCGCTCCGGTTAGCGTCCAGCCGGTGGTCGAGTGATCGAATTTGCCGTTCATCCACGAGATCGTGTCATGGCAGTTCTGGCAGGTGGTGGGGAAACCCAACTGGACGTGGTTCACCGGTGTGGTCGCGTTGTTGTAGTCGGTCTGATGGCAGGTGACACAAGCTGTGCTGGTCAGGTTGTAGTTATTGTTGACGTGGCACTGGCTGCACTGCAGGTTGGCGTGTCCGCCGGTCAGCGGGAATCCCACTGAGGTGTGGTCGAAGGTCGCCGGCTCCCAGGCCACGGTGGTGTGGCACTGCTGGCAATTCTGCGAAAAACCAAGGGCAACGTGACTGGGGTTGTTGGCGGACTGGAAGTCCTTCAGGTGACAGCTCACGCACGCCGCGCTGGTCAGGCTGTAGTTGTTGTTGACGTGACATTGGCTGCACTGCAGGGTGGCGTGTGCGCCCGTCAGCGGGAACCCGACGGAATTGTGATCGAACCTGGCGCTGAACCAGTTGTCCACTCCGTGGCACTGCTCGCAGGCGGTGGGGAACTTGCCGGCCACGTGGTTGGGATTCGTGGTCTGTTGGAAGGTCCGCGCATGGCAGGAGTAGCACTGGGTGGAAAGCCCCAAGAACTGGCCCACGGCGGCGCCCTTGTGGCAGGCTTCGCAATCCAGCGCCGCGTGCGCTCCCATCAGCGGAAAGCGGTTCTGGTGGTTCTGCACCGCCTGGATAGAAACGTCCCACCCCTTCACCGTATGGCACCGCTCGCAGGCCGCGCCCATCTGGCGGCGGTGGATGTCGGCATGGCAGTCGGCGCATTTGCTGCCCACGTTGGTGAACACCGGCTTGGTGTGGCACTGCACGCAGGCCACGTTCTCGTGCATGCCGCGCAAGGGATAGCGAGTCTTGTTATGGTCGAACTCCGGGATGGCGCGGATCGGCTTCCACGCGGCCGCGGTATGGCAGTTCTGGCAGGGGATCGCCAGGTTCCCGTGCGGGCTGCGTGTGTTCGTATACGCAGGTTGCTGCGCTGCGGAGGGAAGCGCAGCCGCAGGCACCAACATCAGCCAGAATAGGACTCGCAACGCTACGTGAGTCGGCACTGCCCCTCGTTAGACGAGCCGGAAACTGCCAGGCATAACGGGTTGACTAACTGGAAATTTTCCTCTCAACCGGCACGCGCCGTGCCATTCAGCTTAGCCGAACGGGTACTCCCCACCTACATTACGTAAGTGGCTCTATGCACTCGTTCTACAGGCCAGTATGCAGATGTGTTAATTGCCGGGTGAGCGTGAGATGAGGCGGCAGCCTTGCAAGCTGTACCTGTTTTTTGTAATTGCTTCCCACTCCCGATATGGGAATTGGCGAGAGGTTCCGCGGAGTGTGGAGAAATCGACAGCCCAACCGGAAAGTCAGTTCTTCACCGTGGGCCCGTGGCAGGCGGCGCAGTCTTTTGGGGTGGGCTTGTAGAAGAGCACTGGCTTGCCGCCGATCGGCTTGGTCAACTGGTGACATTGTCCGCAGCGGACGTTGCGATGCGCGCCTTGCAGCGAAAAGGTCGTCCGCTTGTCGTGGTCGAACAACGACGGCTTCCAGCGCATGCTGTTGTGGCAGTCGGCGCAGGGGGTGATCCGCTGGGCATTGGCGAACTGAGCGCCGTGAATGTCCTCATGGCACTCTTCACACTTCTTGGGAGCAATGCGGAAATCCACATTGGTCAGCTTGGTCTGGAGCGCCGGAGGCTTGTGACAGCCTTTGCACTCCACGGCGCGGTGCGCGCCCACCAGCGGAAACGCTGTCGCGGAGTGATCGAAGCGCTGCAGATCCTTCCACGATTTGGTGGAGTGGCACGCTTCGCAACCGGTGGCGGTGGCGTTCGGCCCCAGGGTCGCCATACGCTCCCGGAACTGTTCTTTGTGCGGATCGGCGTGACAGGTGATGCAGGAGCGGTCCTGCCAGTGATACACCACGACCGGCTTGGGCTGGGCCAGGGCGTATGCGGCAGGCTTGTGGCAATCGTTGCAGGGGACAGCGATGTGGCTTCCCGTCAGCAGGAATCGCGTTTCTTCATGGCGTGCCAGCGTGAACGTCGAGGGCCGCCAGCCCACCAGCGTGTGGCAGGGTTCGCAGCGGTTGAGGTGGGGAGCAGCGGCAAACTGTCCCTGATGCTCGTCAGAATGGCAATCGAGACAGCGGGCGAATTTCACTTTGTACAGCGTCTCCTTTTCCTTCGGGATGTGACACTTCGCGCATTTGACCGCGGCATGCTTGCCTTGCAGCGGATACGCGCTTGCCTGGTGCTCCTTCAGCCCGAAGGTGGAGGGCTTCCAACCCTCCAGGTTGTGACAGGCGGAGCACTCCCCGGCGTCCTTGCGCTTGGCGAACTGTCCGCCGTGCGGATCGGGCTGGTGACAATCGGTGCACTTGGCGAACGGCAGCGGTTTCTTGAAATCGCCTTTGGCATGGCAGCCGTTGCAGGCCACCGTCTGGTGCTTGCCCACCAGCGGGTACTTGGTCTTGGAGTGGTCGAAGCTCTCGGCCAGGGTGGGCGCCGGCACCCGCTTCCAACTGCTGGTGGTGTGACAGGCCTCGCAGGCCTTCTGCGGGAAGCTGCCGTGATGGGGATCGCGGTGGCAGTCCGAGCACTTGCCGAACGGCAGCCCCACCCATCGCGGCTTATTGTCGGGCCCCGGAGTGTGGCACTTCTGGCAGGCGACCTTTTCGTGCAGTCCGGTCAGCGCGTAGCGCGTCTTGGAGTGATCGAACTGGGAGGTGTTCTTCCAATCGTTAGAGTTGTGACATTGCGCGCAGTTCTGCCCCAACCGTCCCTTATGCGGGTCCTGGTGACAACTGGCACAGGCCTGCGAGAGTCCGAGGAAGGTCCGGCTCAGATCCTTCACGCGGATGGTCGCGCGCTCGGCGGCGGAAATGAACTCCGGTTTGTGGCAACGGTTGCAGGCCAAGCCCGCATGCTTGCCCAACAGCGGGTAGCCGGCCTTGTTGTGGTCGAAAACCTTCGGGTCCCAGTGGATCATGTTGAAGTTTTCGCCGTTGTGATCGGAGTGGCAGCGGGCACAGTCCTGGGAAGCGGGCTTGGTGACCAGATTGGGATGCAGTCCGCGATGCGCCGCCAGGCGGCTGGCGATCTCGGTGTGGCATTCCAGGCATTTGAAGGTGGCCTCGCCCGCGCCAAACTTGTGACAGGAAACGCACTGCGCCGTGCCTTCCAGCGATTTATGCGGTTTGGCCAGGGGACCGGGCGAGATCTGCGCCAGCATGGAAGGGGCACAGAGGGCGATAAGAACCAAGAGCCAACGCCGCGTGAGCCCGTAAAAATCCCCGTTCCGGTATAGCAATCTTCGGCACCCTAGCCAGTCAGGTCGCGGCGCGCTGAATATTGAGAAAAGTAGTGCGAGTCTAACACAGCAAAACTCGGATGCGACCGAACCAAAGGGATTAGTCCGGCTGGCCTCCGGCTGTTTTGGCTGCTGTCTTGGGCTTGGCTTTTCTCGGTTCTTCAGGACCGCGGACGACTGTACCGGACAGCCGTATGAGGAGCCAGGCGATCGCCAGCGCGCAGCCTATTATCACCAGAGCAAATGCCAGCAGCCAGTCGCGCCAGACATTGGAATGGGTGGGATAGTGACGGCCCACAATAAAGAAAAGCAGCCCGAGCAGGGCAAAAACTATTCCCACAAATCCGACGGCGTCAATGCGTGGCAACACTGTGGACCTCCTCCGCCTCCTGAATCCGCCGCCCGTTGTTCAAGTTGCTCATGCGGCTTCAGGCAAATGGGCCTCCGCCTCCGGCCAGGGCGGAAGCAGAACAATCAGCACCAGCAACAGCAGCAGCGGGAGCAGCAGCAGAAACCCGGCTACGATCAGTCCTTCGATACCGAGAAGCTGCATTTTGTAAACCGTCAACCCGCGCAGGCTTTTCGAGAACAGTTGGCCGCCAATCACCACGTTCCAGCGGGTGCTAAAAATCCCCACCTGGATGAGCGCGGCCGCGGCCACGTAGAGTAGCCGCCGCAGCTCGTCCGGGGTCTTCAACGAGCCGCGGCCGCGCAGGGCGGGCGAGATGATGCCCAGCATGAGTAACGGCAGGATGGTTCCCAACAAGGCTTGCAGGATTACCAGGCTGAGGAACAGCCGGCTGGACACCAACTGCGACAGGATACCGATCGACTCCTCGGCCTCGTAAAGGCGGTGAATGAAGTCCAGCATTTCCAGGGAAAAGTCCACTACCAGGGCGTAGAACAGGAAGCTGGCGAGCTTGTCCAGGCACAGCATGTCCACCACTTTGGAGCGCAGCAGCGTGCTGATTACGTACAGCAGCAATACCAAGGCGATCCCCGACACGATGGCGGAAAAAAGAAACACAATGGGCATGAGCACACTCGACCACCAGGGATTCGCCTTCACTGAGCCGAAGATGAACCCCACGTAGCCGTGCAAGAGAAAGGCCGAGGGGATACCGATGATGGTGATGAAACGTCCAGCGCTCTGATCGAAGCGCACGGCTTTGCTGGACAGATCGGTGGCGCCCAGCGTCAGGATCCAGTGCACCCAGCGTCGTACTCCCTTTTCCTGCGCCGACCACAGCACCAAGTCCTTCCTGTAGTCGAACCAGATTTCCAGCAGCAGGACGACCATGAGATACCAGGCATAAACAAAGCCGAACATGGCCATGGCGGAATGAACATTGGGCGTGAGGAAGATCTCGAACGCCCGCTCTGGGTGCGCCAAATGCGCCAGCAACGGCAGAGGCGCCACGATCAGGTAGCCCAGCGCCGTCAGCAACGACAGCCGATAGGTGGGCTGCAGTTCCTTCACGTTAAAGACTCGCACCAGCGAAGCCAGGATGAATGCACCCGCGACCAGTCCCGTCACGTAGGGATAGACCACGATCAACAGGCTCCAATGCAGTTCCACCTCGTTGGGGTAGATGTAGCCCTGCACTTGCTTCAGCACTTCCCCTAGGGGTTCCACGTTAACGAACCTCCTCGTCCAGGTCGGCGTAGTAGACCTTGGGCTTGGTATTCATGTGAGGCTTGAGGGTGTGGATCTTGTGGAAGCGGGTGAAGCGAGCCAGCGGGCTGCTGCGCTGCTTGATGTCGCCGAACACCCGCGCTCCGGTCGGGCAGACTTCCACGCAGGCAGGCAGCAGTCCGCGCGTGATTCGGTGATAGCAGAAAGTGCACTTGTCGGCGGTGCGGCTGCGGGGATCGATAAAGCGGGCGCCGTACGGGCAAGCCTGCACACAGTAACGACAGCCGATGCAGTAGTCGCGATCGACCAGCACCACGCCGTCTTCAGTGGCGAAAGTCGCGCCCACGGGGCAGACTTGCACGCAGGGCGGGTCGTCGCACTGGTTACACAGCTTGGGCACAAAGAAGGTACGCAGAATGCCCTTTTCGCTGGTGATCGCAGGGAAGCCGCTGATGCCTCCGTTGGGACTGTCTACGGAAGTGTCGCCGCCAGAATTGATCACATACCGTTCCACCCAGGTGCGGAAGTAAAAGGGCTCGCGCGGGACGTCGTTCTCGTTCTTGCAGGCGTCCACGCAGCGGCCGCAACCAATGCATCGCGACACGTCGATGCCCATACCGTAGCGGTGTTCCCGCGGGTTGTAGACGGGTTCGCTCGCGGCGAAGGCGCGCACCAGCTTGGCCTGCAGGGCCAGCAGAAGCAGGGGAGCGGCCAGCGAGCAGGTGTGCAGAAAGTCGCGGCGGCTGTCGCAGATGGCTTCCTGGGAGCCGGGGTTGTCGGAGAGCGGTTTCTCCATCAGTCCACCTCGGGCATGTGGGGGTAGTGACATTGCCAGCACAGGTAGCGTCCCCCATGAGTGGCCAGATCGATACGCGGGATCTCGCGCGGGCTGGGTGCGTCCTTGGCGTGGCATTGCCCGCAGAACTCGCGATTGCGGGGCTTGTCGGGATGCAACAGGCGCGGGTCTACCTTGTGCTGCACCGGCGTGTTGTGGCACTGCGTGCAGGGCAGCAGGGCGTGGCGGGAAACCGCTTTCGTACGTGCGATTTCTCCATGGCAGGCGCCGCACTCTTCCGGCACATGGGGAGGTTCGGGCTGATGCGGATTGTGGCAGGTGATGCAGGGCTTCATCGGGTTGTGACTGACGGGATCGATCTGCGGGAACCCGGTGGGGCGGCTAGGATCATAGCCATGGCACAGCGGGCAGTACGCGCGCTTGCGCGGAGCCGGCAACTGGTTCTCGACGGGCGCCAAGGTGTGCGCCGCGGCGGGCCCATGACAGACCTCGCAAGAAACCGTCTGGTGCCGTCCCTTGCCATGCAAACCGACAATATCCGCATGGCAGTCGGCGCAGGCTTCGCGGCCGGCATACCGCAGCGGACGCACTTGGATGGTGGTAACCGCGGCCGCCCGGTAGTGGCCGCGCTGACCGAAGGTTTTCGGGATTAACAAGTGCCGAGTGACGACGAGCCCGCCGGTGAACACAGCAAAGACGACGAGCAGGCGTGCAAGTTGCTGGGGCATCGTCCGCACCAACTCTCTACGCCGGCAGACAATAGTCAGCTTGGTGTCTATCGGGGCCTGCTGCGTTCCTGACGATCGGGTCGGAAATCATTATGCGAACGCCGATTGCCACACAGCAGTAGAGTGGAGCTTGCGGTTCCCGGCAAACTTATGTCTGTGATGCCGCTCACAGACCGATGTGCGACTGAAGGCCTTCCGTCCCTACAAGCCAGGGACGGACTCGTGCGTCACCACCCCATGCTCGTCGCTTGGGAATTCGGCGCGAGGTTACGATCCCCGCCCAATTCTGCTATCCTTCCCCCAGCTTTTGCGCGGAGGCAGCCGTGACGTTGATCACCAAACCGGAAGCGAAAACCAAGCGCCTGGCGCCCTTGCACGCGAGCGACGTCAAGGATTTCCTCGCCAAATACAAGAAGGCTTGGGAGACTCGCGACGCTGATCTGGCCGCCGGCCTCTTCACCCGTGACGCTCGTTACAAGGAAAACCCGTTTGGAGAGCCGATCGTCGGCCGCGAGGCCATCCACGACTACTGGAAGGCAGCCACGGAGCGGCAGGAGGATATCCGCTTCCATGCGAGCAGCTCTTTCCACGTCGGCTATATCGTCATTGCCGAGTGGACCTGTAGCTATCGCGATCGCTCCAGCGGCGCGCGCAGAGAACTAGCGGGCATGTTTTTCGCCGATTTTTATGGAAAGCAAGTACGAGCGTTCCGTGAGTACTGGCACTCCCGCTCGCTGTGAAGCCGTCCGAATGGAAACAACGTCTCTTCCACGGCCTGGGATTGGCTCTGCTGCTGGCCTCTCCCATCTGGCTCACGTTTGAAAAGCCGCCCAATTACTTTAATTTCGGGATCAGCCTTCTGCTGGGCATCCTCTTGCTCGTGCTCGCCCGGCGTTAGAGCCGGCGCGCCGTGCCTGGGAACACAACTTGGCTACTTCATTTCGCTTGATCCCGGCAGTTGAATCGAGCTTTGATGGTTGCTTTCCTGGATGTGATCCCACACGAACTTGTCCGCCAGCCAGATGGCCTGGCGCTCGGCCAGGGCTTGGTCTGGGCAGGCCGAACGATGCGCAATGGCGAACTGCGCGCCACACTGGTAGCACACGACCTTAGTCATGACGACTGTACCGGGAGTGCTCTCCGTTTTCTTGCGCAGCCGCTTGGCAGTCCCATTCGAGCCAGACTGCGGCACTGCGGGAGAGGTTACCATCGGGGTTCTCGCCGCTGGCGGCCGTAGCCACGATCTCCTCCGCCGCCGGCGCGCGGGCCGCGGTCCGCCTTCGGTCGCGCCTCGTTGACCGTGAGCGGACGGCCACCCGAATCCATGCCGTTGAGGGCGGCGATCGCCTTCTCGGCCTCGCCGTTGTCGGCCATTTCGACGAAGGCAAATCCGCGCGAGCGGCCGGTATCACGGTCGGTCACGATGGTGACGCTCTCCACCCGGCCGTGGGGCTCAAACATGGAGCGCAGCTCTGCTTCCGTCATACTGAAAGCGAAATTGCCGACGAATATCTTTTTCATATTGAATTTCCTTTTTGAATGTGTCGCTAGGTTCTGCTTTCAGCAGACGACGCAATCTGGTTGAGGGTTCATTTCCGTTTAGGTTCTGCCCGGGGCGCTAGGCTATGTCGAAGACGCCGCATTCTTCAGCGAACCCGGAAGCTGGCTGGGATCGCACTCCACGCCCGAGCTGGCCATGGTTGCCGCCGATTGAACCAGACTCTTACGCTTCTTCGCCAGTTTTTCAACCGCTCTCGAACGTTCTTCTTCGGAGTCGAACTTCTCAAAATTCTGGCAGTGTGCGATTTTGCGATCGTAAAAACCGATTTCCTCGTAGAGGTCTTTGAGGTTGTATTTGCTGGGCGGACGCGCCGGCATATGTCTCCTGTGGTCTCCGCACCCTTGGGGACCCGTGGTCCCACTACGAACGGGGTTGGCTAAGGTGGGCAAACTTCAGATGGGCTGACTTAGCTCAGAGGATCTGAAAGAGGAGAAGAATCAACACACTCCACCTTAACTTTAGGCCCAATTACCGCGGATGTCAATGGAATGCCGGCCGCCCTGGGGGGGAGGAACCGGCTTCATGCGAATCGCTCGCCCGGCATGGCCGTGAGCGTGCGGGTCGTCAAGGTGTTGCGGCAAGTACTTACGGCTGCACCCCGGGTCACGTGCTTGCGCTCGATGCGCAGCTTGAGCGCGCGTTCGATGCTGCGCAGTTCAATGGAATCCGTGCCACATACCAAGCTGGAGGCGCGCCCGCGTGCTCCGGCCCGGCCGGTGCGGCCCACGCGATGAATAAAGTCCTCGGGAAGCTTGGGCAGGTCATAGTTGATGACGTGCGCCACGTCCTGGATGTGGAGGCCGCGGGAGGCCACGTCGGTAGCCACCAGCACCCGGAAGCGGCCCTGTTCGAAGCCATAGAGCGCTCCCGTGCGCTGTGCCTGCGACCGGTCGCCGTGGATCATGGCGGCGGCGAATCCATCGCGAGACAGGCTCTTTGCCAGCCGCTCCGCCCCGCGCTTGGTGCGCACGAACACCAGCGTGCGGCCCGGTTCAAGATGTAACAGACTACGCAGCGCCTCGGCTTTATCCGTCGCTGCCACTTCAAATGCCTGCAACTCGACGCTGTCGATGGGCTTCAAGGTCGATCCCAATTCGATGCGGACAGGATTCCGCATGTAGTCATGCACCAGCCCGGCCACCGAGGCCTCCAACGTGGCGGAGTAGCACAGCGTCTGCCGCCGGTCCGGCAACACGGCGAGGATGCGGCGGATCGCCGGCAGGAAACCCATATCGAGCATGCGATCGGCCTCGTCCAGCACCAGGATCTTAACCCTGCCCAGGCTCACCAGCCTGCGGCCGAGGAAGTCCTCTAATCTTCCGGGAGTTGCCACGGCCAGGCGCGCACCCGAGCGCAGGGCATGAATCTGCTGCCCTTCCGGTACGCCTCCAATAACCAGCGCCGCCAGCGGAAGCTTCCCGCGGAGGCTTTCATATTGCGCATGCACTTGCATCGCAAGCTCGCGGGTGGGCACCAGAACCAGCGCTTCCAGGCCGCGTGCGGGCTGGTTCAACAAGCGCTCGATAATCGGGATGAGGAAGGCCAGGGTCTTTCCGGTTCCGGTCTGGGCCGTGGCCAGAACATCCTCGCCGCGCATGGCGGGAGGAATGCTGGCCGCCTGGACCGGGGTTGGGGTTGTGAATTGGGCTGCTGCGAGCCTCTGCTGCAAAACCGCGGGCAGAGGCATATCCGAGAAACTTGCCATTCGAATCGTACTTTCTGAGGGGCGTCTCGCGACACACACTCAGCGTGCGATTCGCGACTGGAGCAGGATGCCGCTCGTGCTTGAATTTTGCGCTGAAAGAGAACGGAGAGCGTTAAGCGGGCACGCCGTCAGATCGGAAGTTCAGATAAGACACGCGCCACAAGCGAGCCGTGGCTGATTAGCGCTAGGTTCAGTATAGCACAACATCTCACACAACCCGGTCACCAGCCTTGCCCTGCTTTGCACCGGCTGCCTTTCGTTGACGGCCCCAGCCTAAAAATCGTGGAAGCCCAAGCCCTGTGGCTGGCCATCATCG
>JAHFUA010000049.1 GCA_023265315.1 Acidobacteriota bacterium
CGCTCCAGCTTGTCTGCTAAAATGATTTGGCCGACCGGGTGGGGCTATAGCTCAGCTGGGAGAGCGCATCGTTCGCAACGATGAGGTCGTCGGTTCGATCCCGACTAGCTCCACCAAGATCATTCCTCAGGTCCCGCGCTGCGCTCGGGATTTCGCCGGCGGGCTCAAGTTCGATCCCGACTAGCTCCACCAAGATCATTCCTGAGATCCCGCGCTGCGCTCGGATTTCGCCCGCAAGCGGGAGAGGATGCAGGCATGGGCATTTACTCAGCGGTAACCGCTGGGGGTGGCGGCAACGGCAACCCGCCAAGCGGCAAATTGCCCCAAAAACGGGCTTGCATCATTTGCGGTGCAAGCGTATCCTTGCGCTTCGTGTCCCGGGCCTGAGGTCATAGGAGCGCCACCCGTGGCCAGCGACAAACGAGGACAACAGATCCACGATGCCATTGCGCGCCGCGACGCCGCCGTGCTGCGCCAGATGGCCGCGGAAGCTGATCGGGAAGAGGGCCGTATGTGGCTGACCTTGCTGGCGCGCATGCTGGAGTTGGATGCCCGCCGCAAGCGCCGTCAGACGCGGGCCCGCGGCTTGGCGGTGCTCCCAGTCCCGCGCCGCGCGACCCTGCGGCGCGCCGTCTAGCCCTTCTCCATCGGCAAGCCCTTCTCCCGCCATTCCCGCACGCCGCCGTCCATGGAAACGACGTTGGTGTACCCCATCTTCTGCAGGTTGTCGGCGGAGAGGGCGGAGCGGAAGCCCCCGCCGCAGTAGAGGACGATCGGCGTCTTGGGATCGGGGACACGCTGCTCGATGTCGCGCTCGATGATGCCTTTGCCCAGGTGAACCGCGCCCGGCAGATGGTCCTTGGCGTACTCGCTTTCCTCGCGCACGTCGATCAGCACAAACTTCTCTTCCTCGTCGAGCTTAGCCTTGACGTCATCCACGGTGGTTTCGCGGATGCGCGTCTTGGCGTCGTTGACCAACTTCAAAAAACCCGAAGCATGCTGCATGAGGACCTCCGCAGGTGAACCAACAGTATCCCTCTTCGCGCCGGCGGCTACAAGCGTGCCCGCCGGTGAGGTTGGCGTTTGACCCTGCCCATAGAATGCGGAGAGGAGGCAAACGTCATGACGAATTACGGATTCGGCAAGGACCGGGTGATCGAGGCCGGAGGGTTACCGGTTTTCCGCCTACTGGCGATAGTGATAGCCGGGCTTTTCATCGTGATTTGCTTGTTTGCGGCAGTGGCCAAGGTGCCGGCGGGGCATGTGGGCGTGCTGACCCTGTTCGGCCGCGTCACTGGGGAAGTGCTGCCCGAAGGCATGCACCTGGTGAACCCCTTCAAGTCCAACAACGTGATGTCCATCCGCACCGAACAGATCAAGGAATCGGCCAGCGTGCCTTCGAGCGAAGGACTGGTGATGGCGCTCGACACCTCGCTGCTGTTCCACTTGAATCCCGGCAAGGCGGCCGATCTTTATCAGCGCATCGGGCCCAACTATGTCGAGACCCTGGTCGAGCCCAGCCTGCGCGCTGCTATCCGCGAGGCTACCGCGTCGCACTCGGCCAATGCGCTCTATACCGGGGAACGCGAGAAAGTGGCGCAGGAGATCAACGCCCAGCTTGTCCGCGAGCTGAACAAGCGCGGCATCGAGGTGGAGAACGTGTTGCTGCGCGACATCCAGCTTCCCGCCACGCTGAAGGCTTCCATCGAAACCAAGCAGCAGGCGGAGCAGGAATCGCTGGCCATGTCCTTCCGCCTGCAGAAGGAGAGGCAGGAAGCGGATCGCAAACGCATCGAAGCGCAAGGCATCCACGACTTCCAGCAGATTGTCTCGCAGGGGATCAGCCCGGCGCTGCTACAGTGGAAGGGAATCGAGGCCACGGAATCCCTGGCCCGCAGCCCCAACACCAAGGTGGTGGTGGTGGGCAACCCCAAGAACGGCCTGCCGCTGATCCTGGGGCAATAGGCGACGGCCTTCAATAGGGCCCGATGATGCCGCCTATAGGGCGCGATTGTGGCTGAGGTTTGCCGATGGCACCGGCATACCCGGCGATCACGTCAATGTACTTCAGGCCCGAGCCGGTGTTGAACAGCACGACCTTCTGCTCCGGCTCGAAGAATCCGCTGGCCAGCAGGCGGCGATAGGCGGCCAGCGCGGCCGCGCCCTCGGGAGCGGCGAAGATGCCCTCGTGGGTGGCCCAGGCGCGCAAAGCGTCCATGATCTCGGCGTCGGTGACTGCGATGGCAGTGCCGCGGCTCTTGCGCAGGATGTCGAGGATCAGGTAGTCGGCGTAGGCTTTGGGCACGCGCAGGCCGGCCGCCAGCGTCGCCGCCCCCGTCCAGGGTTCGGAGGCCGCCCTGCCTTCATCCCATGCTTTAACGATGGGTGCGCAACCGCTTGACTGCACGGATACCATACGAGGCCACTTCTCGCCGATCCAGCCCAAGGTCTCCATCTCTTCAAAGGCCTTCCACATCCCGATCAGGCCGACGCCTCCGCCAGTAGGGTAGACGATGGCATCGGGCAGCTTCCATCCCATTTGCTCGGCCACCTCGTAGCCCATGGTCTTCTTGCCTTCCACGCGGAACGGCTCCTTGAGGCTGGAGATGTCGAACCAGCCCTCGGCCTGCTTGCGCTCGGCGACCATGCGCGCGCAGTCGCTGATGAGTCCGTCCACCAGCGTGACGTGCGCGCCGTAGGTGCGGCACTCGACCAGGTTGGCCTGGGGGACATCGCGCGGCATGAAGAGGTGGGCCGCGATCCCGGCCGCAGCGGCGTACGCGGCCAGCGCGCTGGCGGCATTTCCCGCCGAGGGGATAACGAGCCGCTTCAGCCCATAGGCGCGGGCCATGGTCACAGCTGCGCACAGCCCGCGCGCTTTGAACGTGCCCGTAGGATTCAGACCTTCATCCTTGATCAGGACATTCGGGTATTGGCGGCTGCGCAGCATGGGCGTAAAGCCTTCGCCCAAAGAGACAGGTTCGGCGTCGGGCAGGACCTCGGCGTAGCGCCACATGCTGGCCACGCGGCCGGCGAGCATCTCGCGCGGGAAGCGGCCGCGCAACGATTCCAGATCGTAGCGGACGTAAAGCGAGCCACCCTCCTGGGGGCAGATGGTCCGCGGCTCGTCCGCCGAGAGCCGCGCGCCGCACTTCGAGCACTCCAGGAAGGCGATCTTCGCCATGACCGGGCAGTGTAACAAACCGGCATGCCGGGTCCTGCCGAGGAGGGACGTAGCAAGAGACGTAGCAAGCTATGTCTCTACAGGCTAAAATCGTGGCAGTGAAGCCGCCCATCCGCCTGCTCGCGATCGATATTGACGGCACCCTTCTCGATCCGCAGTTCCGCATCTCCCCCGCCAATCTGGCCGCTCTGACGCGCGCGCGCGAAGCCGGGGTGGAAATCGTGCTTGTCACGGGGCGACGCCACCAGTTCGCGCTGCCGATCGCACAGTCACTGGGATTCGACCTGTGGCTCATCAGTTCGAACGGCGCCGTGACCCGCGCGGTGGGCGGCGAACTTTTCCACCGCGACCTGCTCCCCGCCGGCACGGCGCGCGATCTGATCGCGCACATGGAGCCCTTCCGCGGCAACCTGGTGCTCACGTTCGACCGCGAGGGCAAGGGAGCGCTGGCGCTGGAGCGCACTGATGAGCTCACCTCGCACATCCAGCGCTGGGTCGAGAACAACCTCGAATACATCGAGTTCGTGGTCCCCATCGAGCGGGCGCTGGTCAACGATCCCATCCAGGCCATGTTCTGCGGCACGATTGCCCGCATGCAGGTGGCGGAAGAGCGGTTGCGGGCGGCCCACCTGGCGGACCGCATCACCGTGCTGAAGACCCGCTATGACGCGCGCGACCTGGTGATCATCGACGTGCTCAACCACGGCTGCTCCAAGGGACATGCGCTGGAGCGCTGGGCGCGCCATCGCGGCCTCGGGCGGGACCAGGTCATGGCCATCGGTGACAATTACAACGACATTGAAATGCTTGAGTTCGCCGGAGTACCCGTTATCATGGGCAATGCCCGCGCAGACCTGAAGCAGAATGGCTGGCGGGTGACGCTCTCCAACGAACAGAGCGGGGTAGCCGCCGCAGTGGAGGAAGTGCTGTTCGGATAGGTTCGTATCAGGGCACGGCTTTTAGCCGTGCCGAAAAGCACTCCCTTCAAATTGTCATCCCGAGCGACGCGCGACCCGAGTTCGGCAAGGGGAGGGCGAGTCGAGGGATTTTTGGGGTGTTTGAAAGAAGGAGACGTAGCAAGCTACGTCTCTACAAATGCATGACTAGTTTTCTTAAACGCGGGCTGCTGCTAGTCGCGGTGGCGACCGCCGCCTGGGCCGCCGAGGCTGCGTCCCCGGGCATGCAAGTGGTCTATGACGCGGTCCTGCGCAACGGCTTCACCATCCGCTACGATCACCAGGGAAAGCTGCAGGGCATCACCCGGCTCTATCTTTCCCGCGATCCCAGCACCGGCTTCGTGGACGTGCCCACGGAAGAGATTGTCTCCGTCGAGCGCCAGGAAATCCCGCTCCGGCAGCCCCCGCCGGCCGCGCAGGCAGCCACGCCCGAGAACGTGGACCGCTGGGTGAGCTCCGCCAGCAACCAGCACCAGGTCGATGCCGACTTGGTCCGCAGCGTGATCAGAGCGGAGAGCGGCTTCAATCCGCGCGCCGTCTCACCCAAAGGCGCGCAAGGCCTGATGCAGCTCATGCCGCAAACGGCCAACCAATTGGGTGTGAAGGACGCCTTTGCCCCTGGCGAGAACATCGAGGGCGGTACCCGCTACCTGCGCGATCTGCTGGTGCTCTACCACAACGACATGGCCAAAGCCCTGGCCGCCTACAATGCCGGCCCGCAGCGGGTGGCGCAGTACAACGGCGTGCCTCCCTACCGCGAGACGCACGCCTATGTGGCGCGCGTGATCAAGGACTTCAACCGTACCAAACTGGCAGCGCGCGCGAGCGCCAAGCAGAACACCAAGGCCGCGGCCTCGCCCGCCTCGACGCAAAAGAAGCAGCCGGCAGCAAAAACAAAGCCCCAGGCCAAATCCGAAAAATCCACAGCTGCCGTCGCCAACTAGATTCCGGCTCCCGAATCGGCAATGACATTGACCCGGTCTGCGCCCTCAGTTAGTTTGGCGTGGCCTGTACGCCCGCCCCAACCTGGCGCGGCATACCCCCGGCTGCATCGCACTAAAGGAATGACCAGGAAGCGCATTGTCGTATCGGCGGTGGTGGTGGCAGTGCTGGCGGGGCTGGTGTGCCTGCAGTTCCGCGAGTGGCGGCACTTCGACTGGGGCGTATTCTGGGACCAGACGACCGACACCCGCAAGCTGTACTTGTTGAGCGCGGTCGGACTGATCTATCTGACCTACCTGCTGCGGGCGGCGCGCTGGGCGGTGTTCCTGCGGCCGGTGTGCCGCACCCAGGCGCGGCGCCTGATCGCCCCCACCCTGATCGGCTTCACCGGGCTGGCCCTGCTGGGGCGCCCGGGCGAGTTCGCGCGGCCTTACCTGATCGCCCGCAGAGAGGGCCTGACCATGTCCTCGCAGTTGGCGGTGTGGGCGGTGGAGCGCATCTTCGACATCGGCTCCTTCACCGTGCTGATGACCATCGACATCTTCACCATGGACTTCAGCCTCTACCCCGTCCTGGAGCGCTACCGCAACGATTTCCTGATTGCGGGAGTTATTCTGATCGGCTTGGTAGCGCTTCTGGCGGCAGGCGCATACGTGGTGCGGCGCAACGCCACCGGCGTCGCGCGCTGGGTGCTCCGGCGGTTCGCGGCCCGGGCCCCCAGGCTGGCGCAGCACGCCGAGCAGAAGGTTTATGCCTTTAGTGAAGGCCTGAACACCATCCACGACCTGGGGTCGTTCGTTCAAGTGACTGGGCTTTCGCTGATGATCTGGTTCCTGATCGCGGTTGCCTATCGCCAGGTGACGCACGCCTATCCCTCGCCCCTGCGTGAACTGACAGTCTCCAATGTGGTGCTGATTATCGGTTTCAGCATGATCGGGTCCCTGGTGCAACTGCCGGCGATCGGAGGCGGCATGCAGGCGGCCACCATCGGCGGTATCAGCCACTACTTCAACGTTCCCGGCGAAATAGCGGTCAGTTGCGGCATCATGTTGTGGCTGGTCTGCTTCATGGCGGTGATCCCGGCGGGACTCATCCTGGCCCAGCGCGAACACGTGTCCTTCACCAAGATCAGCCGCGAAAGCGACAAGCCGCAGGAGCCGGAGATCGAAGCCAACCCGGGCAATTGAATCATTGATTCATTGATTCATTGGGTCATCGAGCCGGTGAATCTAATGACTCAATGAATCAATGGCTCAATGACTCAATTCTCGGCTGATAGAATGAAGCCAGGGTCAGCAAAGGTTCCCGAGGCGTATAAGAATCTCAATCCACCATGAAATGTCCCTTTTGCGGGTTCGTGAATGACAAAGTGGTGGACTCGCGGGAGAGCAAGGAGGCGGAGTCCATCCGCCGCCGCCGCGAGTGCCTGAAGTGCGGCAAGCGCTTCACCACCTACGAGCGCATCGACGAGATCCCCTACATGGTGGTGAAGAAGGACGGGCGGCGCGAGAAGTTCGACCGCCAGAAGGTGCTCTCCGGCCTGCTGCGCGCCGGCGAAAAGCGGCCCATCTCCATGGGCAAGCTGGAGCAGATCGTCAACGAGGCCGAGAGCCTGGTCATCGATTCTCCGGAACGCGAGGCCAAGACCAGCGGCATCGGCGAGCTGATCATGGCGCGCCTGAAGAAGATCGACAAGGTGGCCTACGTGCGCTTCGCCTCGGTGTACCTGGACTTCAAGGACGTAGGCGAGTTCATGGCCGAACTCAAGGGGCTGCTGAAGACCAAGGAGCCGGCGGCGGCGCGGGCGGCGAAGAGTGAGAAATAGAAATACATACTGTCATGCTGAGCGAGTGCGGGCTGCTGTTGCCCGCGCGAGTCGAAGCACCCCTACTCAAACCATAATTCTTGTCCGCATAGGGGTCCTTCGACTCGCGCGCCAACTGCGGGCGCGCTCGCTCAGGATGACAGGTGTTTAACAGGGAAAATGGCGCATCGAGTCACCCTCATTCCCGGCGACGGCATCGGACCGGAGGTCACTTCGGCGGCGGTGCGCATCCTCGATGCCAGCGGCGCCAAGCTGGAGTGGGACAAGCAAGAAGCGGGCGCCGGCGCCTACGAGAAGTACGGCGAGCACATTCCCAAAGCGCTGATCGAGTCCATCGAGTGCACCGGCGTGGGGCTGAAGGGGCCGGTCACGACGCCCATCGGCGGCGGCTTCTCTTCCATCAACGTGGCCCTGCGCAAGCGCTTCGAGCTCTACGCCAATTTCCGCCCTATCCAGAACCTGCCGGGCTTGCCGACGCGCTATCCCGGCGTGGACCTGATCATAATCCGCGAGAACACCGAGGGCCTGTACTCCGGCATCGAGCACGAGGTGGTGCCGGGGGTGGTGGAGAGCCTGAAGATCATCACCGAGAAGGCCTCGACGCGCATTGCCCGCTTCGCCTTCGAATTCGCCCGGCGCTACGGGCGCAAGAAGATCCACGCCATCCACAAGGCCAACATCATGAAACTCTCCGACGGGCTTTTCCTGCGCTGCTCGCGCAACATTTCCAAGGAATACCCGGAGATCACCTACGGCGAGCACATCGTGGATAACACCTGCATGCAACTGGTGATGCATCCTTATCAGTACGATATGCTGCTGCTGGAGAACCTGTACGGCGACATCATCTCCGACCTGTGCGCGGCCTTCGTCGGCGGCCTCGGACTGGTGCCGGGCGCCAACTTCGGCGATGGTTGCGCGATTTTTGAGGCCGTGCACGGTTCGGCGCCCGACATCGCGGGACGAGACATCGCCAATCCCACCGCCATTCTGCTCTCCGGCGTCTTGATGCTGCGCCACCTGGGTGAGAACGAAGCCGCCGACCGCGTGCAGGCCGCTATCGATCGCGTGTATCGCTCCAGGACAACGCTCACCCGCGACGTCGGCGGCACCGCCTCGACCAGCCAGTTCGCCGAGGCGGTGATCGAGGCCATGCAAGAAGCGACGGCTCCGGTTGAGGCCGAGCGCGTGTAAGCCGAACAACAACAACAAGAGTAAAGATTGTCATCCTGAGCGAGGGAGGGGCTCCAACGGTTTCTCCAGTTGGGGAGACCCGAGCGAAGGACCTCGGGTTTTGGTTCCTTCTTCAGAAACCGGTGGATTGGAAGCTCGAACAGCAGGTCCTTCGTCGCGCTTCCTCGGCACAGCCTCGGTCGCGCTCCTCAGGATGACAATGTTTGGTTGCTGTCCGGCGCGGCTGAAGCCGCGCCCCTCCGCAGGAATCGGAGTTCCCCAGAGCCAAAACTCGCCGTTTGACGCCGCCGCTTTTCTTTATTTAAACTGCTGCTCACTCTCTGGGGCCGTGGGGGAATGAAGGCTAACCGTTTAGGCGTGGTGATATTTCAGCTTGGTGGTCCGGACACACTCGAGGCGATCGAGCCATTTCTTTACAACCTGTTCTGCGACCCGGATATCATCGATTTCCCGTTCGCTCGCCTCGGGCGCAAGCCGCTAGCCAAGCTGATCTCCAGCACCCGCGCCCACAAAGTGCGGCACCACTACTCGAGCATCGGCGGAGGCTCGCCCATCCGCCGGAATACCGAGCGCCAGGCGCAGGCGCTTGAGGCCGAACTGGAAAGCTGCGGCGTGGATGCCCGCTGCTTCGTGGCCATGCGCTACTGGCATCCCTTCACCGCAGAGGCAGTCGCAGCGCTGGAGCGCGCCCACTGCGATGAGATCGTGCTACTGCCCCTCTATCCCCAATACTCGAGCGCCACGACGGGCAGCAGCCTGAATGAGTGGAAACGCAGATTTCATCAGAACGGCGCTGCGGTTCACGTGGTGGCCGAGTTCTACCGCCATGAGGGTTACTTGAACGCGCTGCTTGAGACCATCGAGCGCACGCTGGCGCGCTTCGACATTCCCTCGCGGCCCGAGCTGATTTTCAGCGCGCATAGCATCCCGCTGGCGCTGGTGGAGCGTGGCGACCCCTATCAGCGGCAGATCGAAGAAACGGTAGCGCTGGTGATGGAGCGTGGCGGCTGGTCGAATGGTCACCGGCTGTGCTACCAGAGCAAGGTGGGCGCCAGCCGCTGGCTGCAGCCGACGCTGCGCGGCACCCTGCGGCAGGTGGCGGAGGAAAGGATCGAGGAAGTCTGCGTGGTGCCCATCTCGTTCGTCTCCGACCACGTCGAGACGCTGGGCGAGATCAACCACGTGGCGCGGGAACTGGCGGCGCGGCTGGGCATCCAGCGCTTCGAAATGACGCCCGGGCTCAACGATTCGCCGGCGTTCATCCGCGCCCTGGCAGACCTTGTGCTTGCAGCCGCAGGCGTGAGACAAGAGCGAGTTCTGGCGGCCGATTAGCGGCCTCCAGGTGAGGACGAATGGCAGATCAGCAATCGAAAACGGCAGCGGGGGTGCTGGGACGCCTGGGACCGCCGCCGCGGAAGGCGCTCGGCAGTTCCGCCATTGCTGCCGAACAGGCCTATCGCAAGCGCTCGGGGCTGCCAGAGCTGACGGAAGAGGACATCGCCGCCCTGAAGGCGGGTGAGCCCATGCCCTGGGAGCGCGGCGAGGGCGCCCCGACCGCGAGCGCGCCTCCGGCGGCCACGCCTGCTGCTCCCGCCGCAGCGGCTCCAACGCCTGCGCCAGCACCCGCGGCTACGGCTGCTCCGGCAGCGGCGGCAGCGGTGAGCGCCGAGGTCGCCGCAATGATGGCCGGCGGACGCAAGTGGAGCCGGTCTTCGATCGCAGCCGAGCAGGCGCGTCGCAAGCGCACGGGTCTCGCGCCGCTGACGGATGCCGAAGTCGCCGCCCTTCTCGGTGAAGCCGCCCCCGCCACGCCGGCTACTCCAGCGGCGGCTCCGGCCGCCCGTCCCGCGGCTGCGGCTCCTGCGGCTGCACCTCCGGCCGCTCGTCCTTTGGCAGCGGCTTTGCCAGCAGCGCCGCCGGTCGCGCGCGAAGGCACGCCTACGAGCTACGTCGGCACGCCCGCCGTCGGAACTTCGAAAGCCGTGGCTGCCGGCGGTGTCGCCGCCGTCGGCCCGGAAAACACGGAAGCCGACCAGCGCCGCCGTCGCCTGGTGTGGGCCGGCGTGGCAGCGTTCCTGGCAGCGTGGTTTCTGGCCTTCTTTCGCTTCTTCCTGCCGCGGACCCTGTTCGAGCCCAGCACCGTGTTCAAGATCGGATATCCGACGGACTACGGCCTGGGCGTCAACGAGAAATGGCTACAGGCCTATCGCATATGGGTGGACCGTACCCCCGACCGCCTATTCGTGATCTACGCGCGCTGCACCCACCTGGGCTGCACCCCCGATTGGAAGGCGGCGGAGAACAAATTCAAGTGCCCGTGCCACGGCTCGGGCTACGACAGCGAAGGCATCAACTTTGAGGGCCCGGCGCCGCGTCCCATGGACCGCGCTGAGCTCGCACTGGCGCCCGACGGGCAAATCCTGGTGGACACTTCCAAGCTGTATCACTGGCCCAAGGGACAGCGCAGCGAGTTCGACGATCCGGGGGCGTACTTACCGGTGTAACCCGCGTCCGCAGGCGCGGCAGCAAGGTTCGTCTCGACCGAGAGGAGTGGCGGGGCAATGGCAGACGAAAAAGACGTCAAAGAAGTTAAGCCGAGGGCCGAAAGCGGCAACGGCGCGAAAGGCAATGGCGCCGGCTTGGTGAAGGAGATCCGCGACATCAATGCGGAGCTCGTCACCAAGGCCAAAGAGCAGGTGGAAGGGCTCAAAGATCCGACCAAGACCCAGGTCTTCACCTCCATCTTCCGCCACAAGCACGACGACACGCCGCGCAACCGCGCCCTGGGCGTGCTCTCCAACGTCTTCCTGCACCTGCACCCGGCCAAGATCAACCGCGACGCCGTGCGCTACAGCTACACCTGGGGCATGGGCGGCATCACCTTCTACCTGTTCATCGTGCTGACCTTCACCGGGGTGCTGCTGATGTTCTACTACCATCCCAGCAAGGTGCAGGCCTTCCGCGACGTGCTCTATCTCGAAGCCGACGTGCCCTTCGGCAAGCTGCTGCGCAACATGCACCGCTGGGCCGCGCACCTGATGGTGATCGCCGTCTGGCTGCACATGTTCCGCGTGTTCCTCACCGGTTCCTACAAGAAGCCGCGCGAGTTCAACTGGACGGTGGGGGTGATCCTGCTGGTGCTGACGCTGCTGCTGTCCTTCACCGGCTACCTGCTGCCCGACGACCAGCTTGGGTTCTGGGCGGTGACGGTGGGCACCAACATGGCGCGCGCCACGCCGCTGCTGGGGCACGAAGGCCCCTTGGGGGCGCAGCTCCACATGACGCCGTACAACGACATTCGCTTCGGGCTGCTGGGAGGCTCGATTGTGGACGCCAATGCCCTGCTGCGCTCCTACATCTGGCACTGCATCGGCATCCCCATCGTGGCGTCGATCTTCATGATCGTGCACTTCTGGCGAGTGAGGAAAGATGGGGGCATCAGCGGCCCGGCGCCGGTGATGCTGGCGTCGGAAGCCGAGAAACAGCGCCGGGGCGTCAAGGCGGCGGGGGAGTAGACACATGGACTGGCATCAAATTTGGGAGATCGTCTCCACTCCGGACAACGTGCCCATCGTGGCGCTGATCCCGCTGCTGGCGTTCTATATCTATCTCGGGGTCAAGCAGGCGCGCGCCAACGACCAGCTCATCGCGCAACTGGAGACCGATCCCGCGCTAGCCAAAACCCACCATCGCAAGACCTGGCCCTTCCGCCCGGGATGGCAGAAGGAGATCCACGTCTGGCCGTTCCTGCTGCGGGTGGAGTTCCTGGCCGCCATCATCGTGACCATCATCCTGATGGTGTGGTCGATCACGCTGAACGCGCCGCTGGAGGAGCCGTCGAATCCCAACGTCACCATGAATCCGGCCAAGGCGCCGTGGTACTTCCTCGGGCTGCAGGAGATGCTGGTGTACTTCGACCCGTGGATCGCGGGCGTGGTGATGCCCACGCTGATCATCGTGGGGCTGATCATCATCCCCTACATCGACACCAATCCGCTGGGCGCGGGCTACTACACCATCAAGCAGCGCAAGTTCGCGCTGGCCACCTTCGGCTTCGGGTTCCTGGCGCTGTGGGTGGCCATGATCCTCATCGGGACGTTCATCCGCGGCCCCGGCTGGCAGTGGTTCTGGCCGGGACAGACCTGGGACCACAGCCGCTTGATCTACGAGGTGAACCGCGACTTGCCGGACATATTCGGCATCACCTCCAACCTGGGCAAGGGGATCTTTGGCGCTGTCGTGGTCGGCGGCTACTTCGCCGCCGGAGGGCTGGCGCTCACGCTGCTCTTTCGCCGCTTCATGGCCAAGGACTTCCGGCGCATGAGCATCCTCCAGTATTCGATGGTGGCGGCCTTCATGCTGATGATGATCGCGCTGCCCATCAAGATGCTCTTCCGCCTGCTGTTTCACATCAAGTACGTGTGGATTACGCCGTGGTTCAACATATGAGGCCAACTGTGCAACTCGTCAAAGGAGGTCCCTCGCCCTGCGGGCTCGGGATTTCGGCTGCGGGCTCGGACGCCCGCAAAGCGCCTCAAGTTCAACATATGAGTCCATTGCGCATTGTCATCCTGAGCGAGGGAGGGGCCCCGCCGCTTTCGGGGTCCCCGGCGCGCCCGGTTTTGGCGTGCTGGGGCAGAGGCGGGGAAACCCGAGTCGAAGGATCTTGGTTTTTGGCCGGGCTGTCGCGAGGAACTCATCTAGCGGAGGGCGAGCGTGGCTGAACCACTGACGCCAGACCACGATCCCATCGTCACGCGCTCCTACGCCTTGTACTACCTGATCGCGATCGTGCTGCTGGTAGCCTCGCTGTTCTGGGCGCTGTGGGACGAAGCCTACGGCCAGCGCCCTTGGAAGAAGTACCAGGCGGTGTTCCAGGAGCGCTATGGCGCCTTCCTGAAGAGCGCGCGCTCGCAGTCGGCGCAGGCGGAGAAAGAGGTCCAGGGCAATCCTGAGTACCGCAAGCTGGCGGAAGCCGCCGATGCCGCCGAGAAGCAGGCCACGCCCACGATCAAGAAGATCGGAGGGCAGTTGAAGGAAGTCTCGGCGCGCCTGCTGGCGGTGCAGAACGTCTTCACCGACAAGCGCGCCTGGGTCAACGCCAAGGTGTACGAGATCGAGACCGAGGACAGCGCCCGGGGCAAGCAGTCCAAGCAGCGCGACCTCGACAAGTACAAGGCGCAGCAGTTCACGGTGAAGTTTCCCGACGGCAGCAGGAAGAATTTCAATTTCGACCAACTAGAAGAGGAATACAACCGCCTGCGCGAGGAGAAGGCGCGCCTGAACGCCGATCTCGGCGAGCTGCTCAAGCCGGTCAACGAAGCGAAGACCAAGCGCGACGATTACCTCAAGGAACATCTGGTGAGCCTGACGCCGGAGCAGATCGCCGGCCTGCAGAAGAAGACCGCCGACTGGGACACCAAGATCGTGCAGATCAACGTGGCTTCGGCCAACATCGTGGACCGCTGCGAGTCCTGCCACATGGGCATCCGCGAGCCAGTCAGGCTGACTCCCGCCAGCCTGGCCGCGAAGGGCGGCAAGCCGGACGAGTACGCGCGCGCCTTCGTCAGCCATCCCGATGAGGAATTGCTGCAGATCCACGATCCCGACAAGTTCGGCTGTTCGCCCTGCCACCAGGGCAACGGACGCGCCACCACCAGCGTCACCAAGGGGCACGGCGATTACGAGCACTGGCTGTGGCCGCTGTTCGCCAGGCAGAACGTCGAGTCCGGCTGCCAGACCTGCCACGCCGCCGACATGATGCTGCACCTCACCACCGGCAACGTGGGACAAGTGATCAGCGAGGGCAAGTTCCTGTTCCGGCAGCGCGGGTGCAACGGTTGCCACAAGTACGAGGGCTACGACCGCGAGCCCGAAGATCTGCTCAACGTCCAGCAGCAGATCAAGCAGAAAGAAGAGGAGCAGCAGGGCAACCTGCGCCGGGCGGCGGTGCTGACCAAGCAGGCCGACAACGCTACCGACAACGCCACCGCCAACCGCCTCTACGCCGAGGCCGAAGCGCTGAAGGTCGCCAACAGCAGGATCGCCGGACAGATCGAGCAGCTCGACTTCCGCTCCCGTGACCTGCTGCGCGACTTGAAGAAGATCGGGCCCGACCTGAAAGAGGTCCGCACCAAGCTCAACAAGAACTGGATTCCGGTGTGGCTGCACAAGCCCACCGACTTCCGCCCCACCACCAAGATGCCGAACTTCCGCCTGAACGACGAGCAGATCAAGGCCATCTCCGCCTTTCTGTGGCAAGTGGCGCTCACCGACAAGCTGCCCACCGCGCCCAAGGGCGACGCCACGCGCGGCAAGGAGCTGTTCGAGACGCGCGGCTGCCTGGGCTGCCACTCCATCGGCGAGGGCCCGGAGATGCAGGGCGGAGACTTCGCCGCCAACCTCACCCGCGTCGGCGAGAAGGTCAACTACGATTATTTGTTCCGCTGGATCAAGAACCCGCGCGTGCGCACGCGTTCTTATTGTCCGTACGAGAAGAAGGATATCGGGCCGGAGGATTACGCCAAGCACAACCTGCCTTACCAGTTCGACTTCGAGCACTCCACCTGCCCCAACGACGGCCACGAGCTCCAGGTCGAGCAGATGACCGTCATGCCCAGCCTGCGTCTCAGCGACGAGGAAGTTGCCGACATCGCTAGCTATCTCATCACGCAGCGGCAGAAGGATCCGGCGTCCTATCCCGAGGCAGCGTTCATGGACGACCCCAAGCTGAAGGAAGAGGGCAAGAAGTGGATCCGGCATTTCGGCTGCGCCGGGTGCCACGAGATCGCGGGCTTCGAGGACGAAGGCCGCATCGGCACCGAGCTGACCGTGGAAGGCTCGAAGCCTCTCGAGCGCCTCGACCTCGCTTTGCACACCCAGAAGGCGCAGGAAGGCAAGGAAGTCATCACCGACAAGGCCATCCTGGCGCGCCTGCCCGAAGGCCCGGCCACCAGCGACTGGTACAACCACAAAGGCTTCTTCGAGCACAAGCTGGCCATGCCCAACATCTATGACCAGGGCATGATGAAAGCGGAAACCGAGAAGCTGCGCATGCCCGATCCGCACTTGAACAAGGACCAGATCCAGGCGCTGGTCACCTTCCTGCTCGGCAGCCAGGAGACTTCCCTGCCCGCCAGCTATCAGTACAAGCCGGAAGACTGGCGGCGCGATATCCAGGATGGCTGGTGGATCGTGCGCAAGTACAACTGCGTGGGCTGCCACCAGTTCACCCCCGGCCAGCCGACTTCGTGGCAGAACGTCCGTCGCTTCCAGGATCCGGACTGGAAGGAGCAGTTTCCGCCCAAGCTGCTGACCGAGGGCGCGCGCGTCGATCCGGAATGGCTGATGCGCTTCCTGGCCAACCCGGCGCTGAGCCAGACCGACACCCATCGCAACGGCGTGCGGCCGTATCTGAAGATCCGCATGCCCACGTTCTTCTTCTCCGACATGGAGCGGCGCAAGCTGGTGCGCTTCTTCCAGGCGCTCTCGCAGCAGCCCATGCCCTACACGCCGGAGCGGCTGCCAACGCTGACCGCCAAGGAGACCGACATGGCGCGCAGCCTGTTCACCAGCGCCGCCGCGCCTTGCCTGAAGTGCCACGCCACCGGCGACGCAGCCCATGACAAGACCGCCACCGCGCCCAATTTCCTGATGGCTAAAGACCGCTTGAAGCCGGGCTGGACCGAGCGCTGGATCACCGACCCGCAGAGCATCAGCCCGGGCACGTCCATGCCCTCGGGCCTGTTCCGCAAAGACGGTGATCATTACGTCTTTGCCGGTCCCACGCCGTCTGCCTTCGCCGGCTACGACAAGGACCATCGCCAGTTGCTGGTGCGCTACATCTTCCAGCTCACGCCGGAGGAGCAGCGCCGTGTCTCGGGCCGGATGGGCCGCGCGCCCGCGGGCAAGAAGGCGTCCAGCCGCAAACCAGCGGGCTCAACTCCGGCAGGAGTACAATGACGAGTTTGTCCGGAAGTTCTGAACACTACCGTGCGAGGACTATATGAATAAGAAGATGTATGTCGCGTCGCTGCTGGTGCTGGTGCTGCTGTTCGTCGCCGGCTGCGGCAAGAAGGAAGCTCCGCCGGAGCAGGCAACCGCGAAACCGGAAGCGGCCGCCGCTCCCGCCACCAAGATCGATCCCGCCACCGTGGCCACGGTTTCAGGAACGGTGAAGTTCGACGGCACGGCGCCCAAACCGCAGAAGATCGACATGAGCCAGGATCCCGCCTGCAAAGGCGCCAACGAGACCGAGACGGTCGAGGTGAGTAACGGCGACCTGGCGAACGTGTTCGTCTACGTGAAGGACGGGCTGGGCAATTACGCTTTCGACGTTCCCAAGGAGCCCGTCCGGCTCGACCAGCAGGGCTGCCGCTATCATCCGCATGTGCTAGGCGTCATGGCCGGGCAGACGGTGCAGATCAACAACGACGACAACACTACCCACAACATCCATCCCTCGCCCAAGGACAACCGCGAGTGGAACGAATCCCAGCCCCCGAAGGGCGCGCCCATCACCAAAGATTTCGCCCGCCAGGAAGTGCTGATCCCGGTGAAGTGCAACCAGCACCCGTGGATGAAGATGTACATCGGCGTGGTCAAGAACCCGTTCTTCGCGGTCACTGGCAAGGACGGCAAGTACGAGTTGAAGGGACTGCCTCCAGGGACCTACACCATCGCCGCCGTGCATGAGAAATACGGCGAGCAGGACCAGACCGTCACCGTCGCCGCCAAGGATAGCAAGAGCCAGAACTTCACCTTCAAGGCGGGGGCGGGCGGAGCCGGCGGGCAGTGAGAGGGATGTGGGGACGGCCGCCGCGACCGTCCGGACGCGACGAAAGTCGCGCCTGGGTTTGTGCCTGCATGCAGCTTTAGCCTGTGGCGCAGTGTGTAGCTTTTGATATGTCCTCCTGCGCCGCGGGAGCTGATATGGCGAAGCGAGCGAGGGGCTCTAGTCTTTTTGATACACTGAACCGGATGTGGGCAGGGGGGCCGGCTTCGCTCCTGAAGCTCGGCACAAAAATTTCATCGCAAGTCGTAGCACGGGAATCATTAGCCTAAATCGTCCCAGGAGTCAGCCTCTGAACTCGGTCGTCACGCCTTACAACCGGGCGCATCACTGGTTCGTCATCTTGTTGGCCTGCGGCACCCTGCTGCTGATCGTGGCGGGCGCGCTGGTCACCAGCAACGACGCCGGGCTCTCCGTGCCCGACTGGCCCACCACCTTCGGCTCGCTCTACCGCATTCCGCCCATGGTCGGCGGGGTGAAGTTCGAGCACGGGCACCGCATGGTCGCGGAGTTGATTGGCTTGTTGACCATCGTTCTCGCCGTGTGGACCTGGCGCGCCGAGCGCCGCTCCTGGATGCGCAAGCTGGGCTTGGTTGCGCTGGGGACAGTGATCGCGCAAGGCTTTCTGGGCGGGCTCACGGTCCTCTTGTACCTGCCGCCGGCGGTTTCGACCGCGCACGCCACGCTGGGACAAAGCTTCTTCTGCCTGATCGTAATCATGGTGATGGTCACAGGCCGCGAGTGGATGGAAGCGCAGCCGATCATGGTGGTCGAGCGCCATCGGCCGCGCCTGCGCACCCTCGTCACACTGGCTGCGGGGTCGGTCTATCTGCAACTCATTCTGGGGGCGGCATTCCGCCATTCTGGCATCAAGCTGCTGCCGCATCTCATCAGCGCGGTGGTGGTGACCGTCCTGTTACTGTGGACGATCACGCGTATCCTCGCCGAGCACTCCGCCGTGCCGCAGTTGCGGCGGCCGGCGCGCGCGCTGCTCATCCTGTTGCTGGTTCAGCTCGGACTCGGATTTGGGGCATATCTCACCCGCGTGGAGTGGGGCAGCGTGGCGGCACAGCCCATGTTGAGTATGGTCTTCGCGACGGTGGCGCACGTGGCCGTGGGCGCGCTGGTGCTGGCGACCTCAGTGGTCCTTGCCTTCCAGGTCTACCGGCACACCTCGCCGCAGGCTGAAATCGTTGTGGCGCATCCGGCGTCCGCCAAGGTGGTGGCATGAGCACCGCGACGCAGCCTCTCATCGCCCCGCGCAGCGGCGTGCTGACCCTGCTTCAGGACTACGCCGAACTCTTCAAGCTGCGCGTCACCTCCCTCATCGTGATGACCGCCTGGTGCGGGTACTATCTCGGCTCCCTCAAGAACGGCACGTCTTCCCTGCAATGGGGCCTGCTGCACGCCCTGCTGGGGATCGGACTGGTGTCCGGCGGAACGGCGGCGTTCAATGAGATCATCGAGCATCGCGAAGACGCGCTCATGCGGCGGACGCAGCACCGTCCTCTGCCTGCGAACCACATGGGGCTGGGTCATGCCGTCGTGGTGGCGCTGTTGGCGACCGTCGGCGGCGTGATTTATCTCTGGTATATGGCCAACGCTGGAACGGCCCTGCTGTCGCTGGCCACGGTGGTGGCCTATCTTGGGTTATACACGCCGCTTAAGAAAATCTCGCCGCTGTGCACCTTCGTGGGTGCCTTCCCGGGAGCGATGCCGGGGGTGCTGGGCTGGACGGCGGCGCGCGGCCGGCTGGAAGCCGAAGCGCTGATTCTGTTCGCCATCGTTTTCTTCTGGCAGTTCCCGCACTTCCATTCCATCGCCTGGCTCTATCGCGAAGACTATGAGAACGCCGAGATCCGCATGCTGCCAGTGGTGGACTCGGACGGCAGGTCCACCATCCGCGCCATCCTGTTCTACCTGGTGGCGCTCATCCCGGTGAGCCTGGCGCCCACGTTGCTGCACATGGCGGGCTGGGTATACTTTGGCGGCGCGCTCATCCTGGGCCTCGGATTCCTCGCCACCGGCGTGCGCCTGGCGAGGCTTGAGATGCCGCCCGGCAAGCCGCGATCCAAGCAGAGAGCGCGACAGGTGCTGATCGCCAGCGTCTTCTACCTTCCGCTGCTGTTTGCGCTGATGATGCTCAATGCCGTTGCCTGACGTGGAGTCCGTCCCCGCTTCGCAGGATGTACGCGCGGAATCCCCGGTGATTCGGATCGAGCGCCTCGGCCACCGCTATGACCAGCGGCAGGCCCTCGATGACGTGTCGTTTGACGTGCGTCCGGCGGAGATCTTCGGCCTGCTCGGCCCCAATGGCAGCGGCAAGACCACGCTGTTCCGCATCCTCTCCACGCTGATGCTGGCCACCGAGGGACGCGCAACCATCATGGGTCACGACGCCGCGCGCGAGCCCAACCAGGTGCGGCGCGAGATCGGCGTCGTCTTCCAGGCCGCCAGCGTGGACGCCAAGCTCACCGCCGCCGAGAACCTGCGCCACCAGGGCCATCTCTACGGCCTCAGCGGCCGCACGCTCAAGCGGCGCATCGCGGAGATGCTGGGGCGCGTGGGCCTGGCCGACCGCGCTCGCGATCGGGTCGAGACCCTCTCCGGCGGACAGCAACGCCGCGTCGAACTGGCCAAGGGACTCATGCATCACCCTGCGGTCCTGCTCCTCGACGAGCCTTCGACAGGACTCGACCCCGGCGCACGGCGCGACCTGTGGCTTTACTTGAAGATGCTGCGCGACGAAGAGCGCGTAACCGTGGTCGTGACCACGCATTTGATGGAAGAAGCCGAGCACTGCGACCGGCTGGCGATCCTGAATGAGGGTAAACTGGTAGCGCTGGGGACTCCAGCAGAGCTGAAGCGCGAGATCGGCGGCGAGGTGATCGTGATGGAGGCGCGCGAGCCGCAATCGCTGGCGCGGCGCATCGCCGAGCGCTTCGGCGGCCCCTGCAACGTGATCGACGGCAAAGTGCGCCTGGAGCGCGAACACGGACACCGCTTCGTCACCGATGTGGTCGAGGCCTTCCCCGGGGAGATCGACTCGATCTCCGTCAGCAAGCCGACGCTGGAGGATGTTTTCATCGACCGCACCGGCCATCGCTTCTGGACCGGTCCGGAGAGCGGGACACCCTAGACATATGGCGCAAACCACCACCCTCGGAGCAATCACGCAGCCCGCGCATCCCGTCCGCAGCCGCACGTGGCTGGCCGTCGCCTCGCTATGGTGGCGCGAGCTGGTGCGTTTCTACCGCCAGCGCAGCCGCGTCATCGGCGTGATCCTCTCGCCGCTGGTGTTCTGGCTGGTGATCGGTTCGGGCTTCGGCACCTCCTTCCGCTCCGGCTCGGCCGCTGGCGGCCAGCACTACCTGGAATACTTCTATCCCGGCGCGCTCATCATGATCGTGCTCTTCACCTCGATCTTTACCATGATGTCGGTGATCGAAGACCGCAAGGAAGGGTTCCTGCTCTCGGTACTGGTGGCGCCCATCAGTCGCTCGGCCATCGTGCTGGCCAAAGTGCTGGGCGGGACCACGCTCTCGGCCATCCAGGGATTGATCTTCCTGGTATTCGCCCCGGCGGTGGGCGCGCACATCGGAGGGGCGCAATTTGGCCTGATCGTCCTCATCACCGCGCTGGTTTCGTTCTGCCTCACCTCGCTGGGTTTCGCGGTGGCCTGGAAGATGGAGTCGGCGCAGGGCTTCCACGCGGTGGTGAATCTGTTCCTGATCCCCCTGTGGCTGCTCTCGGGCGCGCTGTTCCCGATCACAGGCGCCTCGGGATGGATCCGCGCGCTCATGCTGGCCAATCCTCTGACCTATGGGGTCGAGGCGCTGCGGGCGGCGCTGTTCCCAGCAATGGCCAGCCCGCGCTTCCCGCTCGGGTCTTCGATCGCAGTGCTGGCCGTATTCTCGGCGGTAGTGTTTGCTGTAGCTTTTCTGCTGGCGAACCGCCGGAGCACGAAGCCGGCAGCGTGATGAGTACCGAGTTGCGAGTACCGAGTGGCCGGTTGCTTCTCGGTACTCGGTACTAGGTACTCGGTACTGATCCTGAATGACTGACTACACCATATTCCCGGTGATCAACGCGACCCTCAACGGCACGAGTGCCGTGCTGATCGCGACTGGGCGCATACTAATCGGGCGCGGGCGCGTTATGGCCCACCGTGCCTGCATGATCGCGGCCGTGGTCTGCTCGAGCGCCTTCCTGGTCTCATACCTCTGGTATCACGCGCACGTGGGCAGCGTCCGCTTCCCGGGACAGGGGATGGTGCGTCCCGTGTACTTCGCCATCCTCATCTCACATACCTTGCTGGCGCTGGTGGTAGTGCCGCTGGTAATCGTCACGCTGGTGCGCGCGCTGCGGGCGCGTTTCGACCGCCACCGCGCCATCGCGCGCTGGACGTATCCCATCTGGCTCTACGTCTCGGTCACCGGGGTGGTGATTTACGTGATGCTGTATCACTTGTATGCGGCGCCGAGAATAGTCGCGGGGTTCTAATGCCGACCGTCCGTTTGAAGATCGACATCGGCGGCACGGTGGGCGACGAGGCCTGGCGCAAGATCCGCCAGTTCGATGAGATCCAGAGTGCCGCCTTCGGGCCCGAATATGGCACGAGCGGCGAGTGCAAGCACGCATCGTCGGCGCCGCACGAGAAGGGCGAATGGCGGGGAGCGCTCATCCGGGTGCGTGATCCGCTGCTGGCGCAATACGCCATGGCGCACTACCTGGAACAGGAACGCGTGCTGGACGCGGATGTGGAGTGAAGCAGCCCCTAGCTGCTAGCCTCCAGCTTCTAGCTAGAAGCCAGGAGCTAGTGGCTAGAGGCCACCAGGATGAGCTTAGGGTCAATGACCGAACCGGAAGAGTCAACGCAGACGCGAAAACGTCCGCCCATGGCGCGGCGCACCAAGATCCTCTTCTACCTGGTGGCGTGGCTGATCGTGCTGATGCCGTTCCTGTTCTGGCGGGGCACCTGGTTCGGGCGTCCGCTGAGCGACCAGCAGATCGCCAAGTACCTGCGCGACGAGGGGAAGCCGCGCCACATCCAGCACGCGCTGGTGCAGATTGGCGAGCGCATGAACCGCGGCGATCACGGCGCCGGGCAGTGGTCGGCGGAGCTGGTGCGCCTGGCCGGCTACCCGGTCGAAGAGGTCCGCAACACCGACGCCTGGGTGATGGGCCAGGACAACTCCAACCAGCAATTCCATGGCGCGCTGCTGAGAATGCTCTCCGACCCCTCGCCGCTGGTGCGCGGCGATGCGGCGCTGGCCCTGGTCCGCTTTGGTGATGCCGCGGGGCGGCCGCAGATCGTCGCCATGCTCAAGCCGCTGGCGGTGACCGCACCCACCGCCGGGCGCGTCATTGCCGTGGCGCGCT
>JAHFUA010000003.1:0-38659 GCA_023265315.1 Acidobacteriota bacterium
TCGTCGCCAACCAACTCCTTGGCCATGAGCACGGCGTGGCCCAGCCCCAAAGCCTCTTTCTGGCGCACGTAGGCCACGTGGATCATGTCCGAGATCTGCCGGACCACCGCCAGGAGATCGGTCTTGCCCCGCTCCTCCAGCATCTTCTCCAGTTCGTAGCTGACGTCGAAGTGGTCCTCGATGGCGCTCTTGCCGCGGCCGGTGATGATGATGATCTGGTCGCAGCCCGCGGCCAGCGCCTCCTCCACTCCGTACTGGATGATGGGCTTGTCGACCAGCGGCAGCATTTCCTTGGGCTGCGCCTTGGTGGCGGGCAGGAAGCGCGTGCCCAGGCCGGCGGCGGGGAAAACGGCTTTGCGAACTTTCATTTTTGTCATGCAATAGGAGAATAGCACTCAGCAGTCAGCACTCAGCAAGAGCCTAACGACCGACGACCAACGACCAACGACCAACGGCCAACGACCGCCGACCCGCTCACAATACCGGCGAATCATCCCCTATCATCGCCCTCCGGATGATCTTCACCGGAGGAAAACCCTGCTTGAGGAACTGGTCGTGGAATTCCTGCAGGTTGAACTTCGCTCCCAGCTTCCGCTGGTAGTCCTCGCGCAGTTTCAGGATCTCGAGCTTCCCCAGTGTGTACACGAGATAAGTGGGATCGGAGGTGCCGCGCTTGCTCTCAGTCTCGGCCACGGCACGCGACTGGTAGCCTTCCTTCACGAAGAAGTCCACCGCCTGCTCGAAGGTCATCTTGCCGGTGTGCATCTCGATGCCGGCGATGTAGCGCGCGTTCCGCAGCAAGGCGTCCTGCAACTGCCCCAGGCGGAGCTTCAGATACTTCTGGTCGCTGCGTCCGTTCGCCGGCTTGCCGTAGCCCTCATCCAGCATCATCTGCTCGCAGTAGTGCGCCCAGCCTTCGGCGTTGGAACCTGAGCCCACCAGCTTGCGCACCTTCGAGGGCGCATTCTGCACCCACAGGAACTGCACGTAATGCCCGGGATAGGCTTCGTGTGTGGCCACCGCGGTCAGGGTGTCGTAGTTGAACTGCGCCATGAACTCGCGCACGTGTTCCGGCGTCCAGTCCTTCTCCGGCAGGGTGATGTTGAAGAACGCTTCCTTGGCGGTATGTTCGTAGGGGCCGGGCGTATCCATGGAGGCGAAGGTGAGCGCGCGCATGAAGGGCGGCGTCTCCTCGACGATGGGCAGCACCGGCGAAGGAATGGTCACGATGCGGTCGCGTTCAATAAACCCGCGCAGGTCGCTGAACATGTCGCGCACCGCCTCGAGCAGCTTGTCGGGCGGCGGATAGTTCTTCTGGGAATCGGCCAAGACTTCTTGCGGCGTCTTGCCGGGATCGATCCGCGCCGCGGCCTCCTTCAGCCATTGTTGATTGCGATGCAGGTCGGCATAGCCGAGCTTCAGCAGCTCGTCCAGCGGCGTGTCCACCATTTCGTCGTACAGCAGCTTCTTGCGGTAGTTCTCGGCGCCGATGCGGAAATCGCCGTTGGAGCGCGGCAGCAGGTCGTCCTGGAGCCATTTCTGGTAGGCGCTGAGGCTGTGGATCACCGCCTGGTTGTTCTGCTTGAATTCCTCGAGCAGCTTCGCCTCTTTCACCTCGTGGAAGGCCCCGGGGACGTCCTGCTGGAAGAAGCGGATGATCCCCGGAAGTTGCAGCAGCGCGATCTGGGTATAGATCTTCGGAGGGTTCGTCAGGTTGGCGTGCGCCGCCTCGAACACCTTAGGCATCTGCCGCTCGCGCGCGATCAGCGACCGCAGCCGCTCCTCCGCCGGTGCAAACTTGCGGCTCATGATCAGGAAAACGCTGTAGGTGATGCCGCTCGCGTAGCGGTCCGGATTCTTCTCCCACTGCCGGATCTCTTCCAGCTCGAGCAGCCGCCCGTCGATCTCGTGCAGCAGCAGCTCGCGGTCGGCCTGCCGCTCGGCTGCGAGCCCGTTCGCGCTGAATCCCGCGATCTTTCCCCGCACCTGCTTCAGCGCCTTGATCTCGGCTTCAACTCCGGCGCGCGAATAGTCTTCCAGTTGGGTATCGTAGCGGTGGAATCCGGCTGACGTGCCGCCAGTGGGATGGAAGGGGAAGTAGTAGTCGTCGAAGTACTGATCCACCAGCCGGTCCCAGGGGTTCTGGGGTGCGGCGTGCTCTTCCGCTGGTGCCGACTTCTGCGCCACGACTTGATTACCGATACAGATGAGAACCGACAGGCACAACAAAACGCCACAAAAAGGCCGCTTCATCGCCACCTCGCCAACTGAAACAACTTACCATAACGGCCACTCGGAACTTGCGCTTAGAAACTTGAAACTGGTTTCTGCTCCCCCGCCAATTCCTCCAGCAGCCGCTTCAGCCGCTCCAGCACCTCTTCCGCCTGGGACGCCTTAAGCGAAAACTTCAGCACGCCCGACGGTGAGAACTGCGCTCCGGCCTGCCCGGCCACGAAGTGCGCCAGCTTCTCCGGATCGACGGCCGCCTCCTGGGTGAAGCGTATGCTCACCTGGTCGCGACGGCGGTCGATGGCCGCGACACCCAACTTCTGGGAAGCCAGCTTGAGCCGCGCGTACTCCAGCAGGTTGCGCACCGCTGCCGGAGGCTCGCCGTAGCGGTCTGCCAGTTCCTCCTGCACGTCGTTGAGCTGCGCCTCGCTCTCCACTCCGGCCACGCGCTTGTACATCCTCAGACGCTGATTCTCTTCCTTGATGTATTCGGCGGGAATGCGGATGTTGATGCCGAGGCTGAGCTGCACCGCGATCTCCTCCCGCGCCACCTCGCCCTTCATCTCGCGCACCGTGCGGTCGAGCATGCTGGTATAGAGCTCGAAGCCGACAGCATCGATGTGGCCGCTCTGCTGCCCGCCCAGCAGGTTTCCGGCGCCCCGCAGCTCGAGGTCGAGGGCAGCGATCTTGAACCCAGCGCCCAGGTCGGAGAACTCCTTGAGCGCGGCCAGGCGGCGGCGCGCCAGCGGCGTCAGTTCGATCTCTGGCGGGACCAGCAGGTAGGCATAGGCCCGCCGGTTGGACCGCCCCACGCGTCCGCGCAACTGATAGAGCTCGGAGAGCCCATGGCGGTCGGCGCGGTTGACGATGATGGTATTGCACAGCGGGATGTCGAGCCCGTTCTCGATGATCGTGGTCGCCACCAGCACGTCCGCCTCGTGCCGTATGAATTTCAGCATCACCTTCTCCAGCTCCGCTTCCGACATCTGCCCGTGCCCCACGGTAACCCGCGCCCGAGGCGCCAGCTCCTGCACCTTGGCCGCGATCTCGTCGATTGACTCCACGCGGTTGTGGACGAAGTAGGCCTGCCCGCCGCGCTCCAGCTCGTGCTCGATGGCGGTCTTGATCAGCTTTTCGTCGAACGCCGCGACCACCGTCTGGATGGCGATGCGGTCTTTGGGCGGGGTCTCGATCACGCTCATGTCGCGCACGCCGATCAGCGACATGTGCAGCGTGCGCGGAATGGGCGTGGCCGACATGGTCAGCACGTCCACCTCCTTCTTCAGCTTCTTCAGCCGCTCCTTGTGGCGCACCCCGAAGCGCTGCTCTTCGTCCACCACCACCAGCCCGAGATCGGAGAACTTGATGTCCTTCGAGAGCAGGCGGTGGGTGCCGATCAGGATGTCCACCTGCCCGGCCTCCACCCTCTGGAGAATTTCTCTCTGCTGCCTGGCCGTGCGGAAGCGGCTCAGCATCTCGGTGCGAATGGGATAGGCCGCAAAGCGCTGCTTGAAGGTCTCAAAGTGCTGGAAGGCGAGCACGGTCGTCGGCGCGAGCACGGCCACCTGCTTGTTGTCGTTCGCCGCCTTGAAGGCTGCGCGCATGGCGACTTCGGTTTTGCCATAGCCCACGTCGCCCACCAGCAGCCGGTCCATGGGCGTGGACGCTTCCATGTCGCGCTTCACGTCCACGACGGCCTCTTCCTGGTCCTCGGTCTCCTGGTGTTCGAAGGCGTCTTCGAATTCGCGCTGCCAGTCGGTGTCGCGCGGGAAGGCGTGCCCCTCGGCCAGGCGACGCTCGGCGTAGAGCTTGAGCAACTCTTCCGCCATGTCCTGCATGGCCTTCTTGACCCGCGCCTTGGTGCGCGCCCAGGCGGTGCTGCCCAAGTGACTGAGGGCCGGCTTTTGGCCCTCGGCCGAGCGAAACTTCTGCACCAGGTCGAGCCGGGTGAGGGGAACGTAGAGCCGCGCGCCCTCAGCATACTCCAGGATCATGAATTCGCCCGTGGTATCGCCTTGAGTGATCTCCTTCAGCCCCTGGTACTGGCCGATCCCGTGTTCCACATGCACGACGTAGTCGCCCACTTGCAGGTCGCGGAAGTCGGAGAGGAAGGCTGAAACCTTGGATCCCCTGCGTAGAGGACGGGTGAGTACGGCCTCGGACTCGTCGAACAGGTCACGGGCGCCGAAGATGGCCACGCCAGCCTGCGGCAGGGCAACGCCGTCGGGAACATTGGCTCGTACTACCGTTGTAGTTGATATGTTCTGGGCGAAGTAGGCAGTCTCATCCAGGTAGCTCTCCCCGCCCGGGGTGGGGGTCCGGCTGCCCAGCCGAAAGGGGATACTGTATTCGGTGAAGACGTCCGCCAGACGCTCGACTTCGCCCATCGTCGGCACGGCGAAGATCACCCGCCTGCCCTCGGCCGTGAGGCGCTGGACCTCCTCCACCATAGCCGGCATGGAGCCGTGAAAGCGGGTAGTCGGCTGGGACGAAAACGACATGTGTAGTATATGATCGGCTTCTGTGCCGGTCTCGATCCCGAGGTGCTCCAGGCTGCCTCCGGGCCGGCTCGCCAGCAGGCTTTCGAACTCCTCCGGCGAGAAGTAGAGGTCGTCGGGCCGGACCAGCCGTCCGATTCCAGCGCGCTCGTGGGCTTCCCGGACCCGCTCCCACCAGTGCTCGATCTCCCGGGCGATATCCTCCGGTTCATCCACCAGGACCGCCGCCTTGGGCAGCAGATCAAACACCGATTCCGTGGGTGCCCCACCCGGACCCTGCCCCGAGCGAAGTCGAGGGGCGGTTTTGGAAGGGTGGGGAATTTGAGCCGCCACGGGCGCGTAGAACTCCCATCCTGGAAAGACCGAGACGCCCCCTGCCACCACCGCCTCGGCCACCGCGGCTTCAGCCCCGCTGATGCGCGCACCCGAAAGCCGCGCATGGATGGCGCCCAGGATCTCGTCCGTAACCGGCGTTTCGGCCAGCGGCAGCAGGACCACTTCCTCCACAGGATTTGACGAACGCTGGCTGGCGGGGTCGAACTTGCGCATGGATTCGACCTCGTCGCCAAAGAACTCGATGCGTACCGGGCGGTCCATCTCCGGCGAATAGACATCCAGGATGCCGCCGCGCAGGGCGAACTGCCCCGGCATCTCGACCACGTCCACCGCAGCGTAGCCAACGGTGTTCAGGTGCTCCACCAGCCGCTCGACATCAATAGTCTCGCCGCGGCGCACCACCCGCGCCAACTCGGCATAGAAGCTGGCCTCGCGCATCGGCATCAGCGCGGCACAGGCGGGCATGATGACGATAGAAGCGGCGCCGGTCGAGATCTTCCACAGCGCGGTGGCCCGCTCTTCCTGGATCTCGGGGTGGGGGGAGAGGTTCTCGAAGGGCAGGACATCGAAGCAGGGCAGTTTGACCACCGAGCCGGGCGGAGGGCCGCCGGTCAGGTCGCAAAATGCCTCGAGGACCGGCAGCATCTCTTCCGCCGCGCGGTTGTCGCGCACCAGCACCACCAGGGGCCGGGATGCCAGGCGCGCCAGCATCGCCACGTACAGCGATTTGGCCGTAGGGGTGAGGCCGGAAACACCAATCCGCCCCGCGCCAGCTTTTAGGTGGGTAGCCGCACGCGCCAGGGCTTCTATCTTTTCCACGTCCGCAAAGAGTTCGCGGACGAACGGCAGGACCATGGAGATTTGATTGTAGCAGTGGAAGGCGTCCTACGACGCGGTCCCGAACAGGCGGTCGAACAGCGACCAGAAGATAGCGTAGTCGCGGTCGGGACGGTCGTGGTGGGCCAGGTGGTGGGCGCGGGCGCGATCGAGCCAGGAGGGCAGCCATCCGCCCATGTGGAAGCGCCAGTGGATCTCTTCCGTCAAGAAGAAGTACAGACTAAAACTCACCAGCACTCCGGGCGCGAAGTCCCAGTGCAGGAGCCAGTCGGCGATGACCACTGGCGCGCCGTTGCCGGCGAACATCGTCACCACGTAGATCGCCTTGCCGCCCAGGTTGACGTGCAGCGGCTCGTGCGGCATGCCGATCGAGGCATGGTGCAGCAGGTGGCCTTCGAAGGCGTAGGTGCCGGGCACGTGCAAGATCCAGCGGTGCAGGGAGTATTCGAAGAAGTTTGCCCAGACGAAGCCGGCGACCAAGCCGATCAGCCACATCTCCAGTCGCGGTGGATGCAAGTAAGCCAGCACCGCGGCCGGCCCGCAGCCACACAGCGTGGCGACAATCGCGTTGCGAATGTTGATGGCGCGACCCTGTTCGAGCGCAGCGAGATCGACGACAGGTTCGGCAGGCATTCTCATCCCCCTAATGAGATGCGGGAGAGACTGGCAGTGGGCGTATCTTACACCTGCTTTGGCCGACGGCCAGGGCGTGCGCAAGTGACGGCGGTAATCCGGCTGGGGCTGCTATAGTAACTGGTCGCATGCAACCCACAGCCACCCGCAAGCTCGACCGATCGCGCCAGCTCCAGCAGCGCGCGGAGAAGCTCTTTCCCGGGGGCGTAAATTCGCCGGTGCGAGCCTTTCGCGCCGTGGGCGGCGATCCGCCGTTCGTCGTCAAGGGACGCGGCTCGCGCATGTGGGACGCCGACGGCAACGAGTACATCGACTACGTCGGCTCCTGGGGACCGCTGATCCTGGGCCACGCCGCGCCCGACGTGGTGGAGGCCATCGAGCGCGCCAACCGCGATGGCGCCAGCTTCGGCGCTTCCACGCCGCGCGAAGCCGACCTCGCCGAAGCCGTGCTCGAGGCCTTCCCGGCGATGGAGAAGCTGCGTTTCGTCAGCTCAGGGACGGAGGCCACGATGTCGGCCATCCGGCTGGCGCGCGCCGTGACCGGGCGCAAGTACGTCATCAAGTTCGAGGGCTGCTATCACGGCCACACCGACGCGCTGCTGGTGAAGGCGGGCTCGGGCGTGGCAACCCTCGGCATCCCCGGCTCGGCGGGCGTGCCCGAGGAGTTCGTGCAGTTCACCCTCGCCCTGCCCTACAACCACATCGAGCGCGTGGACGACGCGTTCAAGCGGCTCAAAGGCGAGATCGCGTGCGTGATCGTGGAGCCGGTGGTGGGCAACATGGGATGCGTGCCGCCGGCGCCGCAGTTCCTCGACGGCCTGCGCTACCTCACCTCGCGCGAGGATGCGCTCTTGATCTTCGACGAGGTGATGACCGGCTTCCGCGTGGCCTTCGGCGGCGCGCAGGAGCTCTACGGCACGCGTCCCGACCTGACCACGCTGGGCAAGATCATTGGCGGCGGCCTGCCGGTCGGCGCATACGGCGGCCCGGCCGAATATATGGACCAGGTTGCTCCGCTCGGCCCCGTGTATCAGGCGGGAACGCTCTCAGGCAATCCGCTGGCGATGGCCGCGGGCCTGGCTACGCTGCGGCACCTCCGCGACAACCGCGAGCTCTACGGCCGGCTGGACCGAGCCGCGGCCACGCTGGTGGACATGGTTGCGGACGCGGCGCATCAGGCCGGCGTCGCCGTGACGGCGAACCGCGTCGGTTCGATGTTCACCTGGTTCTTCGCCGGCGAGCCTGTGACGGACTGGGATTCGGCAGCGAAATCCGACACGGCGCTCTTCGGAAAATTTCATCGCGCTCTGCTCGAGGAAGGCATCTGGCTTCCGCCGTCGCAGTTCGAAGCGGCCTTCCTCTCCGCCGCTCACTCGATGGACGACATCAGCCAGACGGTTGTGGCGGCGCGCAAAGTATTGGCTGCCATTGGGAGATAGCCACGGCGAAGAGAGGAAGCAGGAGGCAGGAAGCAGGACGCAGCGGGAGGAGATTATGCCGTTCCTGCCTCCTGCGTCCGGCCACCTGCCTCCTGGCTTTTCAGCCGACGACCGACGACCGAGAGCCGACGGCTGCCTTCATCATCTCCGTCACGCTCACGAACTCGTAGCCCTGGTCCTTCAAGCGCCGGATCAGCCGATCGGTCGCTTCAACCGTGTGCGCGCGGTTTGCGCCCATGCGAAGGTGGCCGCCATCGTGCATCAGGATCACGTCCCCACCGCGGATGCGCCGGTTCACGCGCTGCTCGATGCCGTCCGCCGTGTGGATCTTCCAGTCATTTGAGCTGACCGTCCACATCACCGGCTCGAGCCCCAGCTTGCGACCGACGCTCAGCACATGCGGCAGGCGCGCACCAAACGGCGGACGCCACAGCGTCGAATGCTCGCCCACGGTGTCTGCCAGCATCTTCCGGCATTGTTCGAGTTCGCTGCGCACCGTTGCGGCTGAGCAGAAGATCAGGTTGGGATGGTTGAAGGTGTGATTGCCGATGGCGTGCCCGGCACGCGCCACCTCGCGCGCGATCTCCGGCTTGGCGGCTACGAATTTCCCGATCAGGAAGAACGTGGCTTTGACGCCGTGCCGGGCCAGCACTTCCAGCAGGCGAAGCGTGTGGGGATCGTTGGGGCCGTCGTCGTAGGTCAAGGCAAGCTGCCGCGAGCCGCGGCCGGCGCCCAGATATGTTCTTCCGTAGAGCTGCGACCGCGGCGCGTAGCAAGCGTAGCCTGCATAGCCGAGGGCGGCAGCGCCGATCAGAGGTCCGAGCATTGCCGCAATTTTAAGCTGGCTGTTGGCTTTTGGCTCTGGGCTTTTAGCTCCTCCGTGTCCTCTGTGGTTTTCATCTTCCTATTTACTCAACTCGCAATTGCACCGGGCGCTCGCCCGATATATTCTCGCGATATTCGGTCATGGCCAACTTTTTCGAGCTGCCCCGCTACATCGCCATCGAGGGTCCCATCCGGGTGGGCAAGACGACGCTGGCCAACATCATTGCCGAGCGCCTGCATGCGCAGCGGGTGCTCGAGCCCGAGGACAACGCCTTCCTGCGCGCCTTCTACGATGGCGAGCGCGGCGCCGCCTTCCAGACCCAGTTCTCGTTTCTGGTCGAGCGCTACCAGCAGTTGCGGGCGCTCGAAGCCGGCCCCAACTCCAACAAGACCATCATCGCCGACTACATCTTCGAGAAGGACAAGATCTTCGCCTGCGTCAACCTGAGCGACGCCGAGCTGGCCGTCTACAACCGCTATTACGAGATCTTCCGGGAGCAGGTGCCCACGCCCGACTTGGTCATCTATCTGCAGGCCACGCCCGAGGTGCTGAAGAAGCGCTTGCGGAAGAAGAAAGCTGCGAGCGAAGCCGCCATCCACGAGGACTACATCGGCGAGGTGGTGAAGGCCTACGAACATTTCTTCTTCCACTACAGCGCGTCCGACTTGCTGGTGATCAATACCTCGGACATCGACTTCGTGGAGCGCCACGAAGATCTGCAGCAGCTCCTGCGCCGGCTAACGGAGCCGATCAAGGGGACACAGTACTTCCTGCCGCTGGGAGCGGAATCGGCAAGCGCGTGAGAAAAAGGAGGCAGGAAGCAGGAGGCGGGAGGCAGCAGAAAAGGCTTGATTTTCCTGCCTCCTGCCTCCCTTTTTCCTTGCTTCCCGCCCTCCCCCAAGGCATCCTATAAGGTGTAACAGGCTGTATCCGCCGACGGGCGGAGCGGCACTGGAGGTCCCGTGAGCGTTACCTCGATCAACTCCTCTCCGAAAGTCACCACTACTACACTCTTGGAAAAGAAGCAGCGGCGCGAACCCATCACCTCTCTGACCGCGTACGACTACCCCAGCGCGCGCCTGGTGGACGAAGCCGGCATTGACGTGATCCTGGTCGGCGACTCGCTGGCCATGGTCATGCTCGGCTACGACAGCACCATGCCGGTCACCATGGACGAGATGCTGCACCACGTCCGCGCCGCGCGCCGGGGCGTGAAGCACGGCATGCTGGTCGCCGACATGCCCTACGGCTCTTACCAGGTCAGCAACGAGGAAGGCGCGCGCAACGCTGCGCGCTTCGTGAAAGAAGGCGGCGTCGAGGCCGTCAAGCTGGAGGGCGGCGAGAAGCGGGTGGAGTTCATCCATCGCCTGCTCGACGCCGAGATTCCCGTCTTCGGCCACATCGGCTTGACCCCGCAATCGGTGCACACCATGGGCGGATACAAGGTGCAGGGCAAGACGCTCAGCGCCATTGAACAGCTCATGCGCGATGCGGTGGCGCTCGATCGCGCCGGCGTTTGCGGCATGTACCTGGAAGGCATCCCGCGCGAGGTCGCAGCCATGATCACCGCCGAGGTCAAGGCGCCGACCATCGGCATCGGCGCCGGTCCTGACTGCGACGGTCAGGTGCTGGTGCTGCACGACATCCTCAATCTGACCTTCGCTCCCCCGGCCAAGTTCGTGCGCCACTATGGCGACGCCGCCGCGCTGATTTCGAACGCGGTGAAGGCGTTTAAGCACGATGTCGAGAGCGGCGCGTATCCCGCGGACGAGGAGTCGTACCACCTGCCGAGAGAAGCGCGCGCGACCATCGAGACTATCGTGGACCGCAAGCATGCGGTCGGAGGTCGCTGAGACCCTATCAGCCCTGTCATGCTGAGCGAGCCTCGGCCGCTTTTGCCGAGGCGAGTCGAAGCACCCCTACTTCATCGTACGGGTAGCGGTCCTTCGACTCGCACGCCAACATCGGGCGCGCTCGCTCAGGAAGACAGCACCGGAAGTGTGCGTGAGGTTCACTGCCCTGCCGCTGGCGCTTCGTTCCAGATAGCCCGGGCCACGCGCCAGTATCCATCTGCTTCGCGCTTGAGAATGCGCACGGCGTGGACGGCGCCGCCAATCTCGCTGCCCGTCGGCGGCTTCATGCGAAAGCTGACTGTGCCCCACTGGTAGGCGTACTCGCCGATCACCATCACTTCGTTCCATACTTCGTTGTAGGCAAGCATGTCGTAATTCGCATACTGCTGTTTCTTCTCTTCCAGGAACTGCCGCAGCGCCGCCCTGCCCACGATGGGCTCATGATGCGGCGGGAGCAGCACGGCATCATCCGTCCATTGATCGAGCAGCCCGTTCACGTCGAAGGCCATGCTGGCCGCGATCTCGCGTTTCTGCAGTCCCGCGATGCCTTCGCGGTCTTGCGCCTGTGTCGGCGGAGGTTGCAGCGGCCTGTGTGCGGGGTGCTTCTGGGATCCGAGCGGCACCGGGCTCGTCAGAAGAAGAATCAGGGTCGCAGCCGCAATCGCCATTCGCAGGCGCAGAGGAAGCCGGTACAGTGCAATGCATAGATCCTTCGCTCGCCCTGGCTTCGCATGCTCAGCTCGGGCATCGCTCTGGATGACATTCCGCAACGGTCGACGGGAACGCATGATCGGACCTCCCGGCAGGCGGACTATTGTACCCGCCGCCGGCTCGCCCCCACCCGCGCCGAAGTGCTACATTCGTAGGCAATGTCCGCTCCTGAATCCCGCTTTGTAAGGGCCTGCCGAGGGCTGCCGGTGGACCGCACGCCCCTGTGGTTCATGCGCCAGGCGGGACGCTACATGGCCGAATATCGCGCCGTGCGGCAGCATTACTCGCTGGTGGAGATCTGCAAGAAGCCGGCGCTGGCGGCCGAGGTCACCATCACCGCCGCCGAGCGGCTGGGAGTGGACGCCGCCATCATCTTCGCCGACCTGCTGCTGCCGCTCGAAGTCATGGGCGTGCCCTTCTACTTTGCCGCCGGCGAGGGACCGGTGATCGAAGAGCCGTTGCGCGATGCCAAGGATGTAGCCGCCCTGCGCACTGACCGCGCCGGCCAACTGGGATATGTCGCGGAAGCCATCCGCCAAGTCGCAAAGCATTTCGGCGAGAAGCTGCCGGTGATCGGCTTCTGCGGTGCGCCCTTCACGCTGGCCAGCTACATGATCGAGGGCGGCAGCTCGCGCAGCTACACCAACACCAAGCGCCTGATGTACCGCCAGCCCATGGTTTGGGGCGAGCTGATGTCGAAGCTGGTGGCGGTGCTGGCGGAGTACAGCGTGGAGCAGGCGCGCGCCGGCGCGGACGTGATCCAGGTCTTCGATAGCTGGGTCGGCTGCCTGAGCGTGGAGGACTATCGCAGCTTCGTGCTGCCGCACGTCACCCGGCTCATCGAACGTCTGCGGCAGACGGGCGTACCGGTCATTTATTTCGGCACCGAGACCGCCACGCTGCTGCCGCACATGAAGGAGACCGGCGCGGAGGTGATCGGGGTGGACTGGCGCATTCCGCTGGACGATGCGTGGCATAGCCTCGGCTTTGTGGGCGCAGTGCAGGGGAACCTTGATCCCGCGCTGCTCTTCGCCGACCAGAAGATCCTTTGCGAGCGCACCTACGACGTGCTGAATCGGGCCGGCGGCCGTCCTGGACACATCTTCAACCTCGGGCATGGCATCCTGCCCGGCACGCCGGTGGAGAATGTGCTCGCCCTGGTGGAGTGCGTGAAGGAATACGCGGGCCGCAACGTCGCCGTTTCCAGGACCCCATGAGCCCGCAATCAAAATCCGCCGTCCTGCTGCTGGCCCATGGCAGTCCCGGCCGGGTGGGAGAGATCCCCGAGTTCTTGCGCAACGTGACGGGAGGCCGTCAGCTGCCGGAAGCGGCGGTGAAAGAGGTTCAGCACCGTTACGGCCTGATCGGCGCCTCGCCGCTCACGCGCATCACGCTCAAGCAGGGTGAGCTGCTGGCCCGCGAACTGAAGCTGCCGGTGTACGTCGGCATGCGCAACTGGCGCCCGCTGATCGGCGACGTAGTGGCCGAGATGCGGCGGGAGGGCATCACGCGCGCGGTGGTCATTTGTCTGGCGCCGCAGAATTCGCGCACCAGCGTCGGACTGTACCGCAATGCGCTCCTGGGCGATTCCGGCGCGGCACCGTTCGAGGTCGATTTTGTGGACAACTGGCACGATCATCCGCTGCTGATCAAGGCATTCGCCGAGAGGCTCGAAGCCGGCTGGAAGCGGGCGTGCACAGAAGCAAGCGCGCGCGTACCCATCATCTTCACCGCGCACAGCGTGCCCCAGCGCACCATCGCTGAGGGCGATCCCTACGAGGCGCAGGCGAAAGAGACGGCGTCGCTGGTGGCGATGGAAGCGCCGCAGCTCACCGTCGACGACTGGCAGTTCGCCTTCCAGAGCCAGGGCATGTCGGGCGGGGCATGGCTCGGCCCGACGGTCGAAGACACCATCCGCGGACTGAAAGCCAAGGGCCATTGCGCCGTGTTTCTCCAGCCCATCGGGTTCCTGTGCGATCACGTGGAAGTGCTGTACGACATCGATATCGCCTTCCGCCAATTTGCCGAGAAGGAAGGCATGCGGCTGTGGCGCGCGGAGTCGCTGAACGAGTCGCCCACGCTGATCGCGGCGCTGGCGGATGTGGCGCGTTCTCGCCTGGAGCCGGCCGGTGAGCCGAAGCAGCAGATCGTGCAGATTGGATAGTCGCCAGTAGCCAGTTGCCGGTCGCCAGCACATTGAGAACTGACGACTGGCTACTGACGACTGGCTACTTTCTTTCGTGATGAAAATCGCCATCATCGGCGGCGGCATCAGCGGGCTGAGCGCCGCATTTCACCTGGAGCGCCGGCGCCGCGGCGGCGCAGACGTCCGCTACACGCTCTTCGAGTCGAGCGACCGCCTGGGTGGCGTGATGCGCACCGAGCGCGTCGAGGGCTGCCTGATCGAGGCTGGGCCCGATTCTTTCCTCTCCGAAAAGCAATCCGCCGCCGACCTCTGCCGTGAGCTCGGCATCGCGGATCAACTGGTCGGCTCGAACGACGCCCACCGCCGGACCTACATCCTCGTCAAAGGCAGGCTGGTCGAAATGCCCGACGGCCTGCAGTTCATGGTCCCGACCAAGCTTTGGCCCACGGTCATGACCCCGCTCTTCTCCTGGGAGACCAAGCTGCGGATGGCGCGGGAGTTCTTCGCCAAGCCGCACACGGCGAACGGCGACGAATCGGCAGCGGCGTTCATCGAGCGGCACTTCGGGCCGGAGGTGGTGGACCGCCTCGCCGACCCGCTGCTGGCGGGCGTCTACGGCGGCTCGGCTGAGCGGCTGAGCGTGCGCGCCGTGCTGCCCCGCTTCCTCGACATGGAGGCGAAGTACGGCAGCCTGAGCCGCGCCATGCTGGCGGCCATGAAAAAACGTCCCGCCAACGGCGCGCGCCCGATCTTCACCTCAATGAAAGACGGCATGCAGCAACTGGTCGACGCGGTTGTGGCCGAGCTCGATCCCGGCGCGATTCGCACCAGCTCCCGCGTCATGGCACTCGGACGCGAAGGCGGCGACTGGGTGGTCCTGCGGCAAGACTCAACTGCTGTACGATTCGACCGCGTTATCGTGGCCACGCCCGGCTACATCGCCGCCGGACTGCTGCGCAGCGTCGAGCCGCGCCTGGCCAGCCTGCTGGGAGAAATTTCGTATAGTTCGTCGGTTACTGTTGCTCTGGGGTATGCCGCAGCCGGGTTCGACGGACGCGGTGGCAAGCAAGAGGACGGCTTCGGCTTCCTTGTCCCACGCAGCGAGCGAAAGCGCCTGCTCGCCTGCACCTTCGTCCACAACAAGTTTCCGCACCGCGCGCCCGAAGACCGCCTGCTGCTGCGCGTATTTCTGGGCGGGTCGCACGATCCGGCGGCGCTTCAGCTCGGCGATGAAGAGATCCTGCGCACGGTGCGCGACGAGCTGCAGCAGATCCTGGGTCTCACGGCCGAGCCGCGCTTCAGCCGCATCTATCGCTGGGAGCGCTCCATGGCGCAGTACGAAGTCGGGCACCTGGAACGGGTCGCCGAGATCGAGCGCCTGCGGGCCGGGCTGCCCGGGCTGGCGCTGGCCGGCAATGCCTATCGGGGGATTGGCGTGCCAGACTGCATCAAGTCAGGGCTGGATGCGGCGGCGGAATGTTTGCGCTGCAAATGATGCTCCTTATGCTGTCATGCTGTAGCGAGTGCGGGCCGCCCCGTCGACTTCGCTTAGGGCAGGCTTTGCCCGCACGAGTCGAAGCACCCCTATTTCCACGATTTCGTTTGAGTAGGGCTCCTTCGACTCGCGCGCCAAAACCAAGGCGCGCTTGCTCAGGATGACAGGTTATATATAGTTTCTTCGAAAGCGTTGTGAGAAATATGGGGTGACGTATGACCAAGACTCGGAAGGTTTTTGCCGTCCATCCCGGAGAGATCCTCAAGACCGAGTTCATGGAACCGATGGGCGTAAGCGCTTATGAATTGGCGAGAGCGCTGAACTTTCCCGGCATTTATGAAATCGTGCGCGCAGAGCGGGCCATCAGCGCGGACACCGCAATTCGCCTGGGAAAGTATCTCGATTTGCCGGCGCAGTTCTGGCTCAATCTTCAGAACGACTACGATCTGAGAATCGCGGAGGCAAACGGCGCCGGTAAGGGAATCAAGCCTCGTAAAGTTGAGCAGGACGCAAAGTTGACCGGCGTGTCGCGTGCCTAAGCTGATTGCAAGCTAGACCGCACTTTTTGAAGCAAAGTGGCAAGGTCTAGTCCCTCCGATACCTGTGATTACCTTTGTGTCGGCAACAAAGCCGCCGTTCCCGTGTTAAAGCAAGTATGTGGGAACGCCTTATGAGTAAGACCTGGCGGCTGCTTCTGCTGATGGCAGGCACGTTCATCTTTGCGGTTCTGGCGCTGGTCTTGGCCAGTTCGCAAGACCACCCCGGCATGGCCGGCATGGACCACTCCAAGATGAACATGCCGCAGGGCTCCGACCAGGCCGATGCGCAGGAGATGGGCCACACCATGCAATCCATGTCCACCAAGCACATGGACATGGGCCCGCACATGAAGATGACCGAGCTGCGGCCGCGGAAGCCCGGCGACCAGGAGCGCGCCGGCAAGATCGTGGCTGACCTGCGGTCGTCAATCGCCCAGTACCAGGACTACCATGCTGCGCTCGACGACGGTTACAAGATCTTCCTGCCCAACGTGAAGATGCCGATGAAGCACTTCACCAACTGGAACTATGCGGTCGAGGCCCTGTTCCGCTTCAATCCCGAGCACCCGACTTCGCTGCTCTATGAGCAGCACGGCGACAGCTACAAGCTGATCGGCGCCATGTACACCGCGCCCAAGCGCTACGGCGAGGACGACCTGGACAAGCGCATCCCGCTCAGCGTCGCGCAGTGGCACGAGCACGTGAACCTGTGCAAGCCGCCCAAGGGCCAGGAGCGGGAGATGCTCTCACCGCATGCGCGCTTTGGCCTGGCCGGCTCGATCAGCCGCAAGGACGAATGCGAGGCCGCGGGCGGCAAGTTCTATCCCATCGTCTTCAATTGGATGGTCCACGTTTATCCCTTCGAGAAGAACCCGCAGGATGTGTGGTCGATGGAGCGCCAAATGCCGGGACACCGGCACGGAGATTGAGTCACGGTCTCGGTTTTTTCGAAAAACAACCGCATGGTCCCTCGACTCGCGCTCGGCTCGCAGGCTTGCCTCGCGCTTCGCTCGGGATGACAACCGTTCTGTTGTCTATTTCATTCCATTCGGATACAGCAGAATCTTGCTGGCTTCTCCGGTGCGCAGCCGCTCCATGCCCCTGGAGAAATCCTTCATCGCCAGGCGGTCGGTGATCACCGGGTGGAGGTCGAGTTTGCCGGCCTTGAGCAGGGCCTGCATCTGGTACCAGGTCTGGTACATGCGCCGGCCGTTGATGCCCTGGATGGTGATGCCCTTAAAGATGATGTCTTCGGAGAAGTTCAAGGAAACGGGCTTGGAGGTGAGGCCGAGGAGGGAGATGCGTCCGCCGCGCCGCACGATGTCGAAGGCGGTGCGGATGGCGTCGGGATGCCCCGCCATCTCCAGCACCACATCCACGCCCATACCGCCGGTGTGATCGAAGACGATCTGCTTCACGTCATCGCGGCTGGGATCGAGCACGTGGTCGGCCTTCATCTGGGTGGCGATCTTGCGCCGGTACGGGTTGACTTCGATGGCGAACACCATGGTCGCGCCCACCGCGCGCGCCACCGCGATCGCGAACAGCCCGATGGGGCCGCAGCCAGTGATGGCTACCGTCTTGGCGGCGATCTCACCCGCGAGGACCGTGTGCACGGCGTTGCCCAGCGGGTCGAGGATGGAGGCGTATTCCTGCGGGATCGCCGGGTCAAGCTTCCAGATGTTCGATTCGGGGATGCGCACGTACTGGGCGAAGGCGCCGTCGGCGTCCACGCCGATGATCTTCACGTTCTGGCAGATGTGGGCTTCGCCGGTGCGGCACTGGTAGCACTTGCCGCAGTTGACGTGCATCTCGGCGGAGACGAAATCGCCTTCCTTGACCGTGGTGACCTCCGCGCCCACTGCCGCCACTTCGCCGCAGAATTCATGTCCGGGAATGAGCGGCGGATGGATGCGATGCTGCGCCCAGGAGTCCCAGTTGTAAATGTGCAGGTCAGTGCCGCAGACCGAGGCAACCTTCACCCGCACCAGCACGTCGGTCAGGCCAATTTCGGGGACCCTGACGTCGCGCAGATCGGCGCCGGGGGCGGCCTGGGCTTTTACCACCGCCAGCATGGAGCTAGGCATCGGTAAACCTCACCTTGTCACCTCGGGTCAGGAGTTCTCGCAATTAAAATTCTAGCATCCGGGCGCTGGCACCGGCGCTACGGCCGCTTTTTCTCCGCATCGGGTGCAGGGGCATTCGACTGTCCGCGCGGAATGCTCAGCGACTTCCACCCGGTGCTCTTCAGGTGCTTGGCCAGGAAGACGATCTGTCCCACATGATAAGCGTAGTGCGCCACCTGGCGATGCACCGCCTGGAGCACGCTGTGCGGCTGGCCGCGGACGGTGACGGTCCTCAGCAGGTCTTCCGGTTTCAGCGAGTTCACGGTGTCGAACACCAGATTCCAACTATCTTCCCAGCGCCGCATCAGCTCGGCGCGGGTGGCGCCGGGCTCGATGATGAACTCCTGGTCGCGCTTGCGCCAGGGCTTGTCGCCGTCGCTGGTGAGGAAATCGGTGAAGCGCGAGCGCATGTTGCCGGCCAGGTGCTTCACGATGATGGCCACGCTGTTCGACTCGGGATCGAGGATGCGGAAGAACTGCTGGTCGTCGATTTGCGCCAAGGCGCCTTCGGCCAGGCGCTTGTGCCCGCGCAGGCTGCGGAAAGCTTCGTCGAGATAGGCGGCCCCGATCTTCTCATCCATGCTGTTTCTCCCGGCGATGAAGACGTGCGCGGGAGTGTACGACAGAAACCAAAGGGCAGGAAGCGGGACGCCGGAGATGTGTCGCGCGAGTTTCCGCCGCAAGAATCCTGTTGACACAGCGCGCAAGCCGCCGCAATATCTGCGCAAGCATCCTCATGGCTGCCGATGAAGCAGCGGTGAGGAACGGGCCCGAATCAGAAAGACTCCTTAGGGAGAAAGTTCAGGAGGAAAGCTCAATGGCAACGAAAAAGAAGGCGAAGAAGAAGAAGCACTAAGGAAGCCTGTTGGAAGTTTTCCAAGGGCCTCCACGCACCCGGTGCCTGCGATGGACCAGGAGCGTGGGGGCTCTTGCTGTTTGCAATGGGAAGTGGAAAGTGAAAAGTGGTAAGCGTCCGTTCCTCACTTTCCACTTACCACTTCCCACTGTTTGAGGCCCCCTGCGCAAGCCTATTGACCGGCTGCGCCGCCCGCCGTACTATCCGGACACGCCCTCGTCAGTGTGCGCTGCGGGCCCCGCCGCGCGCGAGTCGTGCCCATGGCCTCGAAGAACAAGAAACAATCCGGCGAAGTGCTCATCCCCGACAAGCTCTATTTCCGCATCGGTGAAGTGGCGCGGTTGTGCCGGCTTCCCGCCTACGTGCTGCGCTTCTGGGAGACCGAGTTCCCGCAGTTGAAGCCTTCCAAGAGCAGCACCGGACAGCGCATGTACCGCCGGCGCGACGTGGAAACGGTGGTGCTCATCAAAAAGCTGCTGTACGAAGACGGGTTCACCATCGCCGGTGCGCGGCAACTGCTGCGTTCCGAAAATCGGCCGAGCAAGACCCAGAACCCGCTGCTCTTCGCGCGCCGCCCCTCGCGCGACGGACTGCGCCAGGTGCGGCAGGGGCTGAAGGAGATCCTGGGCATGCTGTCCACCCGCCGCTGATATCCGAGCCAGAACCCATTTACCGCCAAGTCCGCCGAGTCCGCGAGTAGTGGTAAGTGGTAAGTGAAAAGCGGTAAGCGATTTCCACTTTGCACTTACCACTGTTCACTGCTCCGGCTTGTCGGCGGCGAAATTCACGGAGGTCCCGATGAAGCGCTTCGTGGCTGTTCTGCAGCTGGCATGCACCGCGAGCGCGGGGTCCCCAGCAAACCCGGCTTTGGTTTGCTGGGGTGGGAGCGCGTGGGCGCAGCACGACCATCACTCGATGGCCGCCATGAAGACCTCATCCGCAGCCCGGCTCGAGGTCCAGGACGATACCGTGGCGCAGGTGCTCACCCTCCGCGTGGGTCCGCTGAACCTGCCGGCAAACTCCAACCACATGGCGGTGGCGCAGGCGCCGACGGTTTTCCTGGAGATCCCCTTCGATGGTTGGATCACGGCCTACCATCCCCGGCTGATGGACGGAGCCAGCCAGCCGGCGCCGAGCCGCTTGCTGCATCACGTCGCCTTCTACAACACCGCGCGCCCCGACTTCCTGTGTCCCAACAAGCAGGAGCACATCTTCGGCGCGGGCAGCGAGATGAACGACTGGCCCGCGCTCGCGGGCTTCGGCTATCGCGTATACAAGGGCGACCGCATCCGCGTCAGCACCATGTTCCACAATCCCACCGCGACCAGCTATCCGCAGACCTGGCTGGAAGTGAAGCTCGACTACCGCAGCGCCGCCAAAGGCGAGCCGCTCAAAAGCGTGTACCCAGCGTGGTTCGACGTGGGCGAGTGCGGAAACTCGGGATACGACCTCGGTCCCGGCAGAACTCTGAAGATGGGCGAATTCAAGCTGGGCTTCAGCGGCCGGCTGCTGGGAGTTGGCGGACACATGCACGATTACGGCCGGCAGCTTGACCTGTTCAACGTCACCCGCGGTGAGGACATCGCCGCGCTGAAAGCGCAACTCGATCCTTCCGGCAAGATCCAGGGCATGCCGGTCGTGCGCTTCACCGACCGCGGCGGCTACAAGCTGAGTAAGGGAGATGTGCTGCGGGTGAGTTCGATCTATGACAATACGCTCGGCAAGTCCATCCCCGAGGGCGCTATGGGGATCGTGGTGGGATATTTCCTGCCGGACAACGACGCGGAAGTGGCGGCGCTGAAGAAGCAGTAGCCAGTTGCCAGTTGCGCAGCTTCAAGATTCTGCATTTCCATGGGCTCCCAGGTGCCATGTGCAAGGCTTTGCACATTAGTTCACCATCTCATCGACGGAGCTCTTCTCACATCCCACGAAGTGCTTGGCCAGGCACCCACTTACGGCGATGAACCGGGAGTGATGTTAATGGGCACAAATATGCAATAGCCATGACAGGCCCAGCGATGGCTGGCCACTTGGCAGAAATTGTTCCATCCTCTGTCAAGTTCCCCCCTGGTTTTCTCCCCCTTTGCCTGGAAGCCCTGAGCGGCTCAGCCGGTTTCGAGCGCGGCTAGCGGGGCGTTGCCGGGCGACATAAGTCAACGGGAGGTTGGGTGGTGCCGCCGCTTTTTGGGGTGCAGCACTTCTCAAATCGGCTCGTGATCAACAGGTCCTGGGAGCAAGAGTTTCGGGCAGAAAAAGTTCTCGCGGCCACGCGGGTGCTGCTGGCTGCCGCATGGTTCGTCGCCGCGCTCGCGGCCCCCTGCCTCGCCCAGGAGGTGCATCCGATTCCGCTCACGGTCTTGCCGTGGAACGGGCACAAGGCCGCGGTCTCGCTGACGTTCGACGACGCCTTGCCGTCGCATCTTGATGTGGCGATGCCCGAGCTGCAAAAGCGCGGACTGCACGCCACCTTTTTCGTCGTCATCGCCAAGCTGCAACGGCTAGACGAATGGAAAAAGCTGCCCTCCGAGGCCCAGGAGATCGGCAATCACAGCGTCAGCCACGCGCGTCCCGCCGGCATGGCCCCCGAACAAGAAGGCACGGAGGTCGAGGACGCGACCCATTTCCTGCAAGGCAACCTGGGTGTCCGGGCGCGGACGTTCGCCTACCCGTACAGCGAGATTACGCCGGGACTCAAGGATTGGGTGTCGAGATTTTGTTTCGCGGCGCGGACGGGCTTTACCGGGAACTATTACCTGGCTCCGGATTCTACGCCGGACTGGTACGCCATCCCGGGCCAGCTTGCCAAGACGCAGACGCCACTGTCCGAATACCAGGGGTGGGTGGACAAGGATGTCGCTGCCGGGACATGGACGGTGTTTCAGATTCACGGCATTGGAGAGGCGCGCGTTGGGTACGAGCCGATCGCCCCGCAAACTTTCACGGCGCTGCTGGACTACCTCAAAGCCAAGCAGGCGGAGGGACTGTGGGTGGCCAGCTTCGGCGAGGTGGCGGGGTATTGGCGCGCGCAAAAGATTTTCGAGGGCGGCAAGCTTGTAACCCAAGCGCAGGGGGCGGTCATGCGCTGGGACGTGCCGCCGCAGTTTCCGAACGGGATTGTCCTGAAAGTGAAGGCGCCCGCCTACCTGCGCCTTTACCAAGGCGGCAGGCAACTGGCGGCCGACAATGGCGTGTACTCCGTCGCGTTGGACGCCAAGGCGCTGACCCTGGTGTTGGGGGAGAGCGATGGGAAGTAGGCTCTGCGTGATAGTCCCGGCGAAGGACGAGGGCAGGGTGATCGCCCGCACCCTGCGGAGCATTCTTGCAGCCCGCGTTCTGCCCTCCGACGTGTATGTGATTGACGACGGCTCCAGCGACGGCACGGGCGAGATCGCGAAGGGGTATGGCGTCAACGTGATCCGCAACCAGCGGAACCTGGGCAAGGCAAATGCGATTGCCCGGGGGGTGCGGGAATTCAGCCTTGTCGACCGCTACAACATCATTTCGCTGATGGATGCGGATACGACGGTCAGCCAGAACTACTACGCCGAAGTCCGAAAGGGATTCGAGGACCCGGAGGTGGCGCTGGTTTGCGGCCGCGCCAAGAGCGTCCCCTACAACTGGCTCACGGCGTACCGCTGCTTCGGCTACTTCGTGACCCACTTCGTCTACCGGGGGGCCCAGAGCAACATGGGGGTGGTCAACGTCGCCCCGGGTTGCGCTTCCAGCTACCGCTCGGACGTGTTCCGCCAGCTCGACTGGAACCGCGACACGCTGGTGGAGGACATGGACGTGACCGTCCAAGTCCACAGGAAGGGGCTGGGCAAGATCGTCTACTGCCCGAAGGCGCGGGTTTTCACCCAGGACCCGCGCACCCTGCGCGACTACGTCAAGCAGATGTACCGCTGGTACACGGGCACCTGGCAGGTCGGGATCAAGTACCGGATTCTTCCCGGCTGGACCTGGCTGGACTGCGAGTACAAGCTGCTGATGGGCGAGGGGCTGGTTTTCGCAAGCATGATGGCATTGACGCCGCTATGGCTGGCCCTGTGGCCGCTGCGCACACTGGCCGCTATGGGTTGCGACCTGCTCGTCACAACGGCGATTGCGGCACTCTGCGGGCTCATGGACAAAAGGTTCGACGTGGTCGCGGCGTCCCCGGCGTACCCGCTCATGCGGTTCGTGGATTGCGGGGTGCTCCTGTACAGCTTTTGGAAGACGGTGGTCCAACGGCAGAACGTGCAGAAGTGGTTTGCGGTGCAACGATACTGAAAGGGACTTAGCGGGAGAGAGGACTATGAAAGCCAAGTTGTTCTGGCTCGCAGTGGCGGCGCTGGTATGTGTGGGGGCGTGGGCGCAAGACGGCCCGCCTCCGCCGGCGAAGGGCAGCGCCCTCGCCGTTCAAGCATTCCCGGGACAAGCGTGGACGTCGCTGGGCGATTCCAGCCCGGTCGAGCACGGGAACATCCAGTCCGAGATCTACGCGGAGCAGGGCGTGACCGTTTTCAGCGCCCAGGGGGGCTCGTTCACCTTCACTCCCTACACGGCGTTGGAATTCAGCAACGATACTTACGGCTTTGCCTGGAACAACAAAGTTATCGTGCGGGCGGGCGGGAAGTTCAGCAAGCTCTTCCGCCACGGCATCGTGAGCGTGGGCGGCGGATACGCCTATGAGAACCGCTACAAGAACGACCCCAATATCGATGTCAACCTGCTCAACGGCACGCATGCCCTGCCCGCGTCCGCGGGTGCAGCCATCGGCTACGTTCAGGGCTGGTTCGGGTGGCAGCCTGTGGCCGACAGGCGGAGCCGGTACCCCGGCTCCCTGTGGTTCGCGGCCGGCAACATCGAGCCCGTCGAGCACGGCAACGTGATCGGCATGGGCAACGTGCAGCAGGGCTTTGTGATGGCTCGCCTGGGGCGGGTCATCCTGATTCCCTACGCGGAACTGCGTCTGTCCGGCGACCTGCAAGGCTACGACTGGGAAAACAAGGCCGCCGGCGGTGGCGGCATCAAGGTCGCGGTGCCCCGCGGCAATGCCTATACGGAGATCGGCGCGGGGGTGCGGCACGAGAGCCGCTTCCTCTCGGGCCTCTCGGCGAGCGGCGTCTATGTGTTCCTGAACACATCATTTAGCTGGGCCCTTTTCCACAAGAAAGGCAACTGAAATGTACGGCTCGGTTGGCGGCAGTATCTCCGGCGTCCTGCACATGGTGGCGAAGCGTCCGTACATCTCGGCGGCCATCGCAGTCCTGGCGTCGGTAGCGGTGGCAACATCGCTTGCTCCGCCACCGCCCCCAACCCCGCCGCCTCCCCCGGCTCCGATCGTGGTGGCGAGCGACGTGCCGTTCCTGGTCGCGCCGCCCGGGGTTCTGGGCCCGGCCCTGGCGACAACGAGGCCGGTACCGACCGTGGTGGGCTACTGTGATTTGGTCGGGACCGTCGTCAACAATGTCTGCAAGGCCCATTTGGATGACGCTGCCCTGCGCTTGCGCCGCGATCCCGGCTCCACGCTGGTGGTGAGCGGCACCCCGCGACGGGCCGCCAAGGTCAAGCGGTACCTGACCAGCGGCGAGGGCAAGGCCGGCATCGACCCGCCCCGGATCACGCTCAGCACCGCCGGCCGCAGCGGTGATATCGTCGAACTGGTGGTCGTGCCCGCAGGGGCGGCGCCGGCGTCCGCAGCAGCAGGATCGGGGAAATAGTGCACCGGGGTTGACAGGGACCACCTGAAAAAGCAAAGACCGGCTACGTCCTACTGCTCGCTATCGCTCGAACGTCTCGTTCACTTCCATGCGCCCATTCGACTCGACGGTGATGGTTTTGCGCACTGGCCTGTATCCGGTCAGGGTGAGGGTCACTTCGTAGGTGCCGGGACCGAGCAGGAATTCCGCCGGCGAGGCGCGGTCCATCATGCGCTGGTTGAACATTATCTGAGCGCCCTTGGGGAAGGTGCGCACCTGGACGCGCGCCGTGCCCTCCTGCCCGCCGCGGCCGAGCAGCTTCTTGAACTTGCCTACCTGCTTGATGTCGTCGGCGTTGCCCAGCGGCTTCAGCGTGGGCAGGAACTGAAAGGTTTCGCCCGGATTCAGCGCCATGCTGGCCGAGGTCTGGAGATATCCGGCCTTGCGCAGCACCAGCGAGTGGTTGCCTTGTCCCACCACGAGTTTTGCGGGAGTGACTTTGCCGGTGTCGCGACCGTCAATGATGATGGCAGCGCCCGGAGGCTCGCTGGCGATCGCGGCCACCGCCGCCAACTGGCCCAGGCTCACGGCCAGCGCGGCCCTGGTGCCGCCCTGGACCAGCACACTGCGCGATTCCACCGCGTATCCCGCCTTCGACAGCACCACCAAGTGCTGGCCGGGGCTGAGATTGGCCAGCGCGACCGGGGTGAGGCCGGCTCCCCTGCCGTCCACCTGCACCTGCGCGCCTTCCGGCACCGAATTGATGGCCAGCTCTCCCACAGCGAGCGCAGCGGGAGCGACCACTGCCTTGCGGCGCGCTTTGGCCGTTCTTGTCGCGGGCACGATCTGGATCGCCGTGGGCTGCGGCTCAGGCTCCGATACCGGCGACGCGGTGAGCGGATCGGGCATTGCCGTACCCATCAGCGGAGCCGCGGCTGCGGCTTCAGCTTCCGCCTGCATGCGGCGCGCGCGCACACCATCGGCGATCATGACGCTCACCATCACCACCAGCGCGGCGCCAATGACCCCGACCAGGATCTTGATCTGCTGGGGCGTGAGCGAGATCGGGCGGCTCGCAGCCGCCGCACGAGGCGGTGGTGGAACGATCGTCTCCCGCGCTTCACTGGGCGCAGCGGCCGCTGGCGCCGCCACTGCCCGCACCGAGCTCGTCACCCAGGAGGGTGTTGCCGGTGCGAGTTTGGCGGCGAAGCTCGGCGCTGGCTCGATTGGCGGCGCGCTGGGCGCCGCCGACGCAGAAAGTGTCACGCTGCCGAGGTTGGTGGACAGACCGGGGATCATGGGCGACCCGGTTTCCAGGCGGGGCAGCGCAGGCGGCGGCACGTTGACCTGCGGAACGTTGATCTGCGGGACCCCCGGCAGGGACGGCCGGCTGGCCGTGCCGCACTCCGCTTCCAGTTCGCTCACCAGGTCTCCGGCACGCTGGAAGCGGTATTCCGGGTTCTTGGCCAGCGCCTTCATGATTACGCGGCTGATCCCGATCTGCACCGTGCGATTCAATTCGTTAGGCGCGGGCGGCATGACTTCCAGGATCTCGCGCTGCACGCCTGCCGCATCGCCATCCCCGAATGCCTTCCGGCCGGTCACCATTTAATAGAGGATCGCGCCCCAGTTGAAGACATTCGAGCGCGCGTCGGGCGCACGCCCCTGCACTTGCTCGGGCGACAGGTAGCGGAGCTGGTCGCCGGTCTGGCCTTCGAGCGGGCCGGGATCGGGGGCGAAGTCCAGGATCTTCACCGTGCCGTCCCATTCGGTAAGGATGCCGTGGGGCGTCAGCCGGCGGTGGACGATGCCCTTGGAGTGAGCGTGATCCAGCCCGCGGCAGACCTGGCGCGAGATGTCGAGCAGTTCGCTGGAGGAAAACCCTTGCTGGGTAGCCAGCGCGGCGTCCAGGGGAACGCCCTCCACGTACTCCATGACCACATAGGCCAGGCCTTGCTCCTCAGCGCCGGCATAGATGCTCACGATGTTGGGGCTGTCGAGGACGCTCGCCGCCTTGGCCTGCTGCAAATACTGCCGGGAGCGCTCGATGGCTTGCGGGGTATCGGCGCACAGCACGCGCAGCGCCACCGTGCGCTTCTTTTTCGGGTCGTAGGCCTTGTAGACCGTGCCCAGCTCTGATTTTCCAATTTCGCGAACGACTTCGAAACGGCCGATGGCGGGCGTCATAAACTGTAATCAGGCCTCCGGCGACACACCTTCACCGCCGCAAGGTTACTGGTAACGATAGCCCAGGTGGCGGGCCAGCCGGAGGTTACGGAAGTTCTAACGGGATGGGAGCACCGTGGGGTTTGTTGCATCTGCTGAGCTGCCTTAATGATCGCAGCCGAAACGCCCACAGCGAATTAGCACCTCAAACCTATGCGCCCGCCAGCGTGATCTCCAGAAAGATGTTCTTCCGGCTCCACAGCCAGGGGAAACGCATCAGGAAATACTTGCTGGCGAGCGCCTGCCGGGCGACGCCTTCCTTTTCTCGACCGAGGATGCGGGCGTGCGCCTCGATCCAGGCGCCGGTAACCTTCCCCCGCGCAGTGCAGGGCGCCAGCCGCACCTGGGGATGGTTGCGGATGCGTTTGTACTTGCCGGAATCGCTGCGGGTCATGACGTAGAGCTTGCCGGCCTGCTCGGCAAACCACACCGGGGTCCGCACCTCCTGGCCGTTGCGGCGCAAGGTGGCCAGGCTGATGTACTTCTGACCCCGAAGTGGCGCGGCTGACGAAGGCTGGCTCATGATTGGTGCGGCTCTTATCTTCGCATGCCGGCGCGTCACACGCGGCCCTGTCGCCGGTCACTGACCGTTCCCTGAAAGAGTTATACTTTTTTGAAGGTGCCATAGGAGGAAGCCATGGCAGAAACCACCTTTGCCAAGACAGTGCGGGCAGGTGAAAAAATCGCGGAATCGGTGTGCGACATCGAGAACGCCAAGGCCGCTATCTCCGCCGCGGTGGACGAAGGCAAGGAGGCGGCCCGCCGCGTAGTCATCCGCGGGCGCCGTGCCGCCGAGGACCTGGAAGAAGATGCGGTGCGGGGCGTCCGCCGGTATCCCCGGGCGTCGGTGGGGGTCACGTTCGGCGTGGCGATGGGCGCGGGGCTGCTGCTGGGCTGGTTGCTCGGCCGCGCGCGCCGGTAGTCCGCAGGCGCGGTAGCTTCGGGTTCCTCAGGGGTTGTGTCCGCAGTTGCCGGGCAGAAGGAACAGTGTCGGCCGCGGGTGGTGCCCGCCCTTTGCTCATCCCCCCTCAGGTGGCAACTTGAAGCTGCGCCCGGCTGGTTATGTCTTCCCAGCGCGGTCGGCGAGCATCGCTGTTGCCGGACCGCTTCTCCCGCCTATATCATCCTGGGCTCGCTCAGCCAGGAGCGGCTTGAACCCAGTGGGCGCGAAAACCCAACTTGCAGGCCAGCAGAAGAAAGGCATGGCGCGCGGGCTGACCTTGCTGACCATGCGCCGCGACGGCGAGTATCGCCTGGGCGTCAAGACCGGCAAAGGCATTCTCGAAGTGCAGCAGGCGGCGGAGATGCTTCACCTGCACGCTCCGCCCACCATGGACGACCTCCTCCAGAATGAGGACGGGCCGGCCCTGAACGCACTGGTGGAGACCGCCATGAACTCCAACGGCGTGCAGATGGCGTTCCTGAAAGAGGAGACCATCGAGTACGGGCCGCTCGTGACGCGTCCCGAAAAGATCGTCTGTGTGGGCTTGAACTATCGCCGGCACGCGCAGGAGATCCGCATGCCGATCCCCGCACAACCGGTGCTTTTCAGCAAATTCAACAACGCGCTGAGCAACCACAACGGGCGAATCCAGTTGCCGGTGGCGGTGGCCAGCAAATTCGACTATGAGGTCGAGTTGGTGATCGTGATGGGCAAGCAAGCGCACAACGTCAGCGAGAAAGACGCGCTCTCCTATGTCGCCGGGTACGCCACCGGTAACGACTTCACCGCCCGCGACCTGCAGCTCGAGACCGGCGGCCAGTGGCTGGTCGGCAAGACACCCGACGGTTTTGCGCCGCTGGGCCCGTATCTGGTTACCGCCGAGCAGATCAATCCCGACAATCTGAAGGTCGAGTGCCGGGTGAACGGCGAAACCCGCCAGTCCTCCAACACCAATGACCTGATCTACAACTGCAGCCAGCTCATCAGCTACACCGCGGCGCGCATGACCCTGCGGCCCGGCGACCTCATCCTTACCGGCACCCCTGAGGGCGTCATTCTGGGCAGGCCCAAGGACCAGCAGGTGTGGCTCCAAGCCGGCGACAAGATCGCCTGCAGCGTGGAGAAACTGGGCGAACTGAGGTTCGAGCTGGTGTGACGTGCTTCATGTGCAGATGCAACATGCTTCGTCTCCACATCATTCGCATCCGTACCGCCAGCCTCGTTACCGGTAGGCGCCGGGCAGGACGCTCCCACCACATGCACCCTGTCGAACCCATGCCTTTGGTTCAGGGTGCGGACGTAACCGGCTCCCGATTAGCCGGGTTCTTGTTGCCCCATGATTAGTGCAATAGTATGATTCGCAGCCCATCGGAGGGGACCATGCGGCTGGCAGGCTGGGCGGTGCGGGTGTTGCTGCTGATCACCGCGCCCATCTATTACCTGTGCCGCACTGTCGCCGCCTCCATGTCCCGCCTGGATGAGTGGTCGTGGCGAGCGATTCACGCGGGGGAGCTGAGGAAACCACCGCAGTCCGAAACCTCTAAGAAACAGCCAGAGCGCAGCGCCAAGAGAACTCTTCTCTAAGAGCCCAGCATCAGGGCCGCGCCTATCCACAGCACCCCGCCCATGATGGCGCCGGCGACCCCGCCGAAGATGTGGACCGGGATCCAGAAGGAAGCCACGATGACGGCGGCGCCGGCCAGCAGTCGCAGCACCACCCACGCGAGCCGCGGCACACTGCGCCTCTCCCAACCCCACCACGCGTAGAAACGGAAGTTGCAGCGGTGACAGCGATACGGACGGATAGTGAGAAGACTGAGCAGCGTTTCCCAGACCCGGCGATGACGGCTGCGCCGCACATGGCGACTCCGGCATTGCGGGCAGAAGCGCGCTCGCAGGAAAATCTTCACTACGTTACTTGGTAGGCCCCCTGGGACATTTCTTACCGCATTATTGCCACACTCCGAATTCAAAATCAAAGTGAATCTCACCGGAATCGCCGGCGGTTGCGCGCAGGTACTGACCAGGTCAACACCGGCTAGCCTGAATTATTCATCCTGTGTGGGATTGCCCAGGGTGGAGCAGGCCTTCAGGGCTGCCTCAATGCAGGCCTGAAGGCCTGCTCCACCCTGGTGAATAATCCGGCCTACCCGCGGCCTTTCGCCGGCGCGACTTGCTTGCGCGCTGCACCCGCTTCGAGAGCAAGATCTTTGCTTTTTCCAGCTCGGCGCGCCGCTCGGCGCTGAGGCCTTTTCCCGCGCGATTGATGAAAAACGCCAGCATCCGCATGCCCGAGCCCGGCCCCTTGGGTGAAACTTTCCTGGAAGCCAGCGTCCGGGCGATGGTTGCGGCGCTTTTGGTGAACAGGCCAGGGGGTGGATAAGTCGAGACTGTCTTGACGCTGGCTATCCATCTTCTGTTCTTTTTTCCGTTCTTTTTCTTTGCAGGCATGGTCTTCCCCCTTGGAGTTGGGATGCGCCAGTCTCCTTCGCCGTCTGTATTGGCGGGAGAGCCGCGATACCGGCAACGGAAATGCGCGATAGGGGCAGGGAATGGTCGGGGCATGGGGAAGCACACGATACCCCAGGGCTGCGCCTATGCACAGAGCAGAGGCATGCTATCGAAGAAGCGCATTCAGGAGCCGGGCTAGCTGTGCTTTCTCGCGCAGGCCACTGGACGCTTCGGGATCGTCGGTGAGGACCGTAAGCTGGTGCGCCAGCACTCGTACGGCGGCGTCCCGTGGAAGGTAAATATCGCCCTGCGGGAGCACCACCTCCCAACTGTTCTGATCCCGACGACGTAAGGGCCACCGCTGCCGCTCCGGCGGTTTCCTGTGCTTCACCTGTCCTGCCGTGACCGGCAGCAGGCGCCTGAGCCTGACCGCAGCCCAGCCCTGCCCGCGTTCGACGCCCACGCGTTCGACTTCCAACCGGTCAAATGCGATCAGGGGCAGCGCCAACACATCTTGCCCGCGGAGCGCCTCAGCGGTATCGCTGAATGCCTGAGACAGCGCTTCTGTAATTTCGCCGGCGCTGGGCCGCTCTGAATCTACGACCGCCACGCGCGCCACCGGCAGGTTCATCGCGTGGAGTTCGGTCGGTGCTGCGGGTGATGGCGTCTTCATCTCGGCTTTTTCCTGGTCGTCGTGCAATGCAGCGCCGCCCAAGGTGGCGGGTGCCAGGCGTGCAATGCGGGCGTTGGCTGCGTTAACCGTCGCCGGAGTTGCCTTGACGTAGCGATAAAAGCGGACTCGTCCGCGCGCTCTCCAATAAGGGGCATCGTACTTCTCCACGCCCAGTCCGGAATGCAGCGCACTGTAGAAGGAGTGCTGGACAGGACTGATGGCGATCCCCACATGTCCGGGCCAGGCCACAAGATCACCGGGCTGCGGACGTGTGACCCGCCGAAATTCGCCGATTCCGGCGTAAAGGTCGGAAGAACTGGCGTACAAGTAGGGAAAGCCGGCTCGCTCATAGATGGCATGGACAAGGTGCGAACAATCCGACTTAGTGCCAGGGTGGGCACGGGATTCCAAGGCGGCGCCGAGGACCGACAAGCTCTCGTCCAGACTCAGCAGCCGAGCCGCCGCCGGATCTTCATGCCGATTCCCGCTTCTGGCAACTGTCCCGGAGGTCGCGGCTGCAGGGCCGCGGTTCGGAACCGCCCGCTGCGCTGACAAGGTGTCCCAAGCGAATGCGAACAGCAGCAGGAGGAAGCCAGCGGGTTTCGTGCGGAACCGCATCACCCGGGTATTTTCACGCGGTTTCGCCAAGCGGCGTAGGTTACAACAGTGCTACACAACCCGAGAGCTTCAGTTGCTCCCGAGGTGCAGGCCAGATGCCATTTCCCACGAAACTGAGAATGACTGCGGCATCCGATTGCGGAGACAGACAGTTCTTTCGGACAGCGCATCGCTGGCCGCGATTTCACTCCCGCATGCTATGAAAAATCTACCCGCACGGAGCTGTGGCCCTGCATTTCTGTCCTAGTAAGCAGCTGGTAAACAGGCAAAAAGTTCCGCATCCGCTTCCCGCCCCTCGCCAGACCTCCCCGCGGGCTATGCCGTTGCCCAGGTTGCGGTTATCAGGGGTCCCGCCGGTCGGCACGCAGAATGCAAATGGAATCTGCGAAAGGATGTGGGCAATGAATCCGACCTACTACACCGTGACGCGTTTTCTGTGGAGTATCGCTCTCAAGTGTGAGGTTTGGTTCCGTCTCACATATGAGCGTACTTATTTACCCGAGCGCGGCTTGTATCGCGACAAGTTGATTCACTCGGAAATTGCAAGCTAGCGGTTTTGCCGCAACAGTTCTGGCCACGGCAGACCACCTGCGCCCAGGATCGCGCATCAGAAGATGCCAGGTAGTTCCGCGCAGCTCCCGCCTTCACTTCCCGCTCTTCGTCCGGGGGGAGTAGTGTGCGGGGCAATTCGGACACGAGGAGACTGAGACCGATGAAACGATCAGCAATTATGTTGGCAGGAGCGCTGGCCTTCTATCTTGCGCCAGCGTTGTACGCCCAGGATTATGACCACGCCGAGGTGGGTATCTTCGCCAACTATTTCCGCGTTAGCCAACTCGGCAACCTCAACCAGGTCGGTCTCGGCGGGCGGGCGGGGTTTAACGTGCGCCACAACGTGAAGCTCGAAGGGGAGATGGCCTGGGATTTCAACCAGGGGTTCACCGAAAGCTGTAGCGGCTGCCTGCCGGTGCAGACGGCGCGCTCGGGCGTAAGGATCCTGCACGGCCTCTTCGGCCCGGCGCTGGAAGGCGGCACTCACTCGGCCAAGGTGTTTGTGACCCTCAAGGGGGGCTTCGTGAACTTCCGCTTTTCGCCGGAGCCCGGGACCTTTGGAAATTTCGCCAGCGACGTACAGGCCTTGCGTTTCAATAACAGCAATGCAGCGCTGTATCCGGGCGGGGGGATCAAGCTGTTTGCGGGTCCGTTCGGTTTCCGCGTGGATGTCGGTGACGAGATCTACTTTCGCGATGGCGCCCATCATAATCTGCGCATCGCCGGCGGCCCGGTGATCCGTTTTTGAGCCGCTATCCGACGAGGCGGAGAAAAGCGTCTCTGCACGACTGCTTTCCTCCGCCCTCGTCGGGATGGCCGAGGACGAGAAGAGAAGGGGAAACAGCAACCAGGGTCGCATAGCGCGACCGGAGGAATCGATGACACTTGGCGGAATTTCACAAGATTCGGAAGGGCGCTGCTCGTTGCCGCAGCGCTGAGCGTGCTGCTGTGGTTTGCCGCGGTGCCGAGTTCCCATGCGGACGACAGGGCAAGGTGCCAGCAGCGAGTTGAAAAGGCGGAGGCCAGACTCTACCAGGCGGTTCGCAGGCGCTCCCGGGCGCCCCGACGCGGAGAAATTACGACGATGGCCGAGCATGTATTGTCTGCCCCGAAATGGGAATGGCTGGTTTTGGCCGCGATTGTGTCCCCATTTTTATAGCGGGTTAGTGGCCACCGCCAGGCGCAGCCGTTCATCGGAGAGTTTATGGAGGAAAGAATGATGAAGAATGGCATGGGAAGATGGCGCCAAGAAGGCGATAGGGCGCCCATCCGGGCAGGCCCGACGCCACGTCCGCGAGAGCTGGACGAATTTCACATTTTCTATGAGCGCTGGAGCTCCCGGATCTCTGCCTTCTGTCTCCTGGTCTGCGGAGATCAGGAAAAAGCGGAGCTGCTGACCGAGCAAACCTTCAATTTGTATTTCCGCTTTGCGGATTTGGTGGCCTTGCACACCTGCTCCCACGTTCCCGTCGCCCTGCTGCGCTTTGCCTCCGACCTCGCCGAAACTCACTGCCCTCAGCGATTGCCGGCGGGCTCTCGCGGACATGCCCCGGACCTGTTGGCGCTGCCCTTTAAGGAACGAGCCGCCTTGATACTGGTCAGCATATTGAGAGTTCAACCCTCGGTCGCTGCGGTCGCGCTGCGACTGCGGAGCAGCCAGCTTGCGGCATGCTGGACAAGAGCAGCGTTACGCCTTCGCTGGTTCGGGCTAGGGACCGGTCAGCCGCAGGAAACCGCTCAACGGGTCGCTTGACTGCCCGGCTCAGCCGATGTCCACTTCCAGTCCGCCGACCCAGCCGGCGGCGAGGTTGTAGACGCCTGCGCCGATCACTGCCCCGATGCCGCCGATGATCCCGTAGATGATCGGGCACAGGATAAAAGCGAAGACGCCAACCTTAGCGAACGGCAGGTGTGCCTGACGGGCGATCGGGAATGCGCCCACAGCGACCAGGCTGCAGAACACGCCCAGCACGAAGCCCGCAATCCCGTACGCCACCAAACCCACCTTGAACGCGGAAGCCGGAGAAACACGCTTGAGGACGCTCATAGGAGACCTCCGGGAAGGAAGACGAGCAGTCTAAGCCCCTTCCTCTTAATTGAAACTACGCACAAGGTGACGGAAAGTTCCCGGGTGCAGCATCCCTGGGCAGCCCCAGCAGAACCGGCTACTTGCCATCCTTCAACTGCTCGGACAAGTAGTTTGCGATCCCGACCTCCTGGATGGAATGAAGCTGCGCTTCCAGGAAGTCAACGTGCCGTTCCTCGTCCTGGATCATGCGCTCGAACAGTACCCGCGAACCGTCGTCGCCCGCCGCCACGCAGATCTTGGCGGCGTCGTTGTATTGCTCGGAGGCCTCGATTTCGTCCTTGAGGGCGATTTCCAGGTGCTGCTTGACGTTGGTGCCGATGCGCGGACGCAACCCTACCGTCACCTCGGGCGTGCCATCCAGAAACAGGATCCGCTCGATGAGCCCTTCGGCGTGCCGCATCTCCTCGATGGCGCGCTTCTTGGTCAGCTCGCCCAGGCGCGCGTAGCCCCAGTTGTCGCACATCTCCGCCTGCACCATATACTGCACGATGGCGGTCAGCTCGGCGCTGAGCGCCCCATTCAACTGCTCGATCACCTTCTCGTTGCCACGCATCCCTTCCTCCCTCGATCACCGCAGAATCAGACCATAAGGCGAACCGGAGAGTATAAGACATATGCCCCCGTTACCAGCGGGGCACCCGCCCCAGTGTCCCATTGCACAGGCACAACGGCACTTCTGGGAGCCCCCGATACGACCGCGCCGGGTTAACTTATAGGGCACAGGCTCAGGTACATTCGTCGGCCTGGCGGGCGCGTACTCGTCACCACGGGGATACTTAATGCACAGTCCAAACCTACCTGGCACCATGCGGCGCAGTTCACGGGTGCCCATGACCATGCCCATCACCATCACCAGCCTGGAGCCGGCGGCCCAGGTCTTTGAAGTCTGCGAGACGCTGGTGGTCAGCGCGCACGGCTGTGCGATGCGTTCGCCCATTCAGCTGGAAGCCGGCGCTCTGCTGCAGTTTCGGGTCAAGGATGGACGGCAGACCACGGCCCATGTGGTGGACTGCCAGCCCATCGGCTCCAACCAACCGGGCTGGAGGCTGGCCGCCGGGCTGGATCTCCCGGGGAACTTCTGGGGACTGAGCTCCTGTCCTGATGATTGGATGCGGTTGACGGACATGCCTTCCGCCGGCAAGCCCCTGCCGCTTCCCGGCAACAACGCTGCTATGCCCAAGATGCCCATGCTGAGGGCCCTGGTCGCCGATATGGTTGAGCCGTTGCAAGCGGGACTGGCGGATCTGGAAGAAAGGCTGGTCCTGCAAAGAGAACGCAATCGGTTTGAGGTTTCGCTGTCGCGCATCCCTCCCGAAGTCGAAGACAGGCTGTGGATGCGCCTGCGGGAGGAACTGGGTGCGCAAGCCCTGCGACAAACCCGAGAGCAGGCGGACAAGGTGCTGGGTGCGGCGCAATCCGCCATCGAGCTGAAGATCACCGAAGCCCAGGAAGAGTTTCGGCACTGGGTTCGAGAACAACTGCAAGTCGTCGAGCAGCACGTGCTAGCTTTGTCGGAGCAGACCGCGGATGAGCTGCGGCAGCAGCTTGGAGCCGCCAGCGCGGCGTTCGAGCAGCAGGCGTCGGCCGCGGGCGCCCGTCTTGGGCAGCAGGGCGCGGAGTCCCTCGAGGCCTTGCTGCAGCGTCTGGGAGAGGAGCGCGAAGCGCACCGCCGTGAGCTGGAAGCAGTGCAGGTTGCGGCTGCCTCGGAATCCTCCCGCCTGCAAGCGCAGCTCACCGAGATTGGCCGCCGCATGGCGGAGCTGGACGAGGCTGCCCACCGCCTCGAGTCCGGCCTGAACACCCGGCTGATACGGATGGCCACCGAGACCGTGTCCGGGGTCCGTACCCAACTCCAGAGCGCCGCCGATTCGATATGCGAGAACCTGGCAGCGCGCAATGCCAAGGAGCTGGAACATCAGCTCGATGAGGCAACCGCACGATTGAAGAGCATCCAGAACGAGATCGAAGTCTTCGTTTCCGAATCGGCGAAAACCAATGTCTCGGAAGCTCTCCAGGGTTTCGAGAAGACGATGAACGAGTCGGCGCAGCGCTCCGTGGGACGTTGGCGCGTGGCTCTGGCGCGCGACTTGAATTCAGTCGCCAACATCCTGGGCGAACACTTCCGCTCGGCGGAGGCCGACAGCGGCGAAAAGTGAGCAAGGCCGAAGGGTCGGCAAGGTTATTCGGATTCCAATCGAGACCAGCGCGCTCTCCGCTGGGCGGTGAACGAAGAGTAGACGGCAGCCGCGGCGACGATCACATTCGCAACCACCACCGGCATGGCGCCGATGAGGAAACCGTACACTACCCAGAGAAGGGCCGCTCCGGCTTGAATTTTTCGCAGGGTCGTAGCTTGCCGAAAAAAGTAGGAACTGGCGAATACTGCGGTTGCGACCCATCCGATCGCGTTCAGCATGGTCATGGTTCCTCAGACAGTTGCGCTTTCCGCTAACCCGGTTTCGGCCGGTCGGAGGGTCAGCCAGTCGGTCCGGACCTTGGCCCACTCCTGGACCAGCAATCCGTGCGACTCGAAGAATTCACGAATCTGCGGCTGCTGCCAGCCCACCACCTTCTCCAGGATCGGAACCAGCATGGCGAGCGCGTTCGAGCTCAGCACCGTGCGCTTCGCCACCTGGGTGACGTACCGCTTTTCGGAGACCGCGATGGTCAGCCCGTCGCATCCGTTCACGTGCAGCATGGCATGGAGATCGGAGCCGCCGTCGCCGGCGTAGATCAGGTGGTCCGGGCCGATCTGCAGTTCGGCCTGCAGTTGGTCGAGACGCACCACCTTGCCGTAACCAGCCGTGGCGCGCGCGATGGTCTCGATCTCGCCGGCGGCGTTGTAGGTGAACTCGGTCCCGAAGATGTGGCTCGCGGGCACGATTCCCGCCAGCGCCGCCTGCACGATCTCCACCGGCGCCGCCGAGAGCACGAAGAAATCGAAGTGATACCCGTCGATGCCGTTGTCCAGGATCTTGTAGAGCAGCTCAATATTCTGCTTCAGAGGAGTCTGTTTTCCGACTGCGAGCAGATGCTCGCGGCGAACCCGGCTGCGGAATTGCGGATCATGCAGCAGCAGATAGGCCAGCTCAGCGCCCTGCTGAACCAGGTTCAGCTTGGCCATGCCGGTGGCCTTGCGGTTGAAGTCCTCTACCGGGATCCCCAACAGTTCGCTGAGCACAAAACCGGAGTCGTTGAAGCTGAGCGTCTGGTCGAAGTCACTGGCAAAAAGATAGCGTTTAAGAAATTTGTCGCTCATCCTGACATTAGATAACAAAGCCCTGTGAAAAGACTGCAAAAGTACTGCCGAAATAACGATTCACCCCAGCCGTTTTTCTGATGCCGATCAAGGCCGCAACTGGCAGAAAACAAGTCTGTTACAAGGCCATCCCAAACCTGGAGTTTTCCCCAAAAAGAGGCGACTAAAGTCAGTAACGGTTAATGCCGATAGAAGACGAATGGATCTCTCAGCGATCGCCCTTCAGGGGTTGCAACAGGGGCAAGCTCAACTGGAGCAAGCCGTCACCAGGCTGGCCGGTGCGGGAGCCGAGTCCCCGACGGCGCCAGCGTGGACACGGTGGATCTCAGCGCGGAGATGGTCGCGCTGATGTCCGCCAAGACCCAATTCTCGGCCAACCTCAGCACCCTGAAAACCGCCGGCCAAATACAGAAAAATGTGCTCGATCTGATGGCCTAACTTGAGGCGCTCAGCGGGCGTGGGTCGAGCGGGAGAGCCGAGGCCGAGCAACGCGAGGCTGAGCCCTGAGCGAAGCCGAAGGGCCGCTGCCGAAATCCCGAGCGTGGCGAGGGATCTCAACTGCCAAGTGGCCCTATTGTCCTGAGTGCTACTGCCCCGGACCTGTTGGGTGTTATTGTCTGTCCATAAGATATCTCACGGGATGAAGAAGTTGAAGTTTGCGGTGCTGAGGGAGATCTTCTTCCACTAGTGGTGGGACATCCACCGGAATGTCAAGCAGAGCATCGAGGACACCACGCGACTCCGGGAAGCTTACCGCCGGTGGCAACGGCCTCGGATTGGCTGCAGGCAGCGGACGGAAGCTCACCGCCAAGGGTACAGCAGCGTTGTGGAAATACGCTCGCAGCGAGGTATTGGGGGTCACACCGAGTTCCGTCGAAACTATCTTGACCCACGGACGCCAATTCTCGGCGTAACGACGCCCAACTTGGTTGAGAGTCATGTTCGAGTGGTAATAGCGCGAGCTCCCATCCACCATCTTGACAATGCAATCCCTCAAGGCAGCCTTGCCAGCCTCATCGTCCTTAAAAACGATATGGCCAGCCTTGCCAATGCGTACCTGCCCCGCCATTGGGAGGGAGCCTTTGCGCGCTTTCAGGTCGCCTGGGTTGTGGTACCGGCTGGGGATGGTACCGCGTCTGCCGAAGCCTTCGGCATGGGATATGGCGGTGGCTAAGTCGTTGATTTTACTAGTATCGGGGGCTTGGGCGCGCCCCCCAACGGACGATGAGACGATGAGCAGTGCTACTGCTAAGTGATTGATTCTCATAGCGAGTTTGGTGTTTCAACCGCTGGAAACCCTGTGCTCGTATGCTCTCCTTCTCTGGGGCAATTTCCTTCATGGTCGTCCCTAATGATACCTAGGAATCGGCACTTTAAACTTTACGTTTCAGTTACTTACGGTCGTTGAACTGACGATACGACGTAGGAAAAGTTGAGCCGCTTTGCGGGCGTGAGCGAAGCGGGAGCCCGCTGCCGAAATCCCGAGCGTAGCGAGGGATCTCTTCCACGAATTTGGTCGGGACGGGCAGATTTGAACTTGAGGCGTTTAGCGGGCGTGAGCGAAGCGGGAGCCCGCTGCCGAAATCCCGAGCGTAGCGAGGGATCTCTTCCACGAATTTGGTCGGGACGGGCAGATTTGAACT
>JAHFUA010000003.1:38669-79255 GCA_023265315.1 Acidobacteriota bacterium
CGGGCAGATTTGAACTTGAGGCGTTTAGCGGGCGTGAGCGAAGCGGGAGCCCGCTGCCGAAATCCCGAGCGTAGCGAGGGATCTCTTCCACGAATTTGGTCGGGACGGGCAGATTTGAACTGCCGACCCCTCGCACCCCAAGCGAGTGCGCTACCAGGCTGCGCCACGTCCCGACATATATCACCACCAGAGCGGCGGTGTGGGGTAGACCTCATTCTACAACGCGCGGTCGGATCCGTCAGCCTGCCCTTGTCGCCGAGCCCTTCCCCACCGCCATCTCCGCCAGCGTCTTCAGGTCGGGGACTTCGAGATCGGGCTTGGCGGAGGCGCGCTTCACGGCGCCGAAGCCGCGGCGCGTCACCAGCACGGTGGACATCCCTATCTGCTTGGCCGGGATCACGTCGTGGAAAATGCTTTGCCCGGCGTGCAGCACCTTCGTCGGCGGCAAGGCGATCTTCTTGAGGGCCAGCTCGAAGATGCTGCGCGCCGGCTTATAGGCGCGGGCCTGCTCGGCGGTGATCACCCAGTCGAAGCTGACGTGCAGGTGGTGCGCGGTGTTGGAGAACAGATTGTCGTCGATGTTGGAGATGATGCCCAGCCGGTACTTGCTCTGGAGCGCGCGCAGCGCCGCCACGGTGTCGGGGAACGGCGTCCAGCTCTTGAGCGACGCCGCCAGGCTGCGGGCCTCATCGAGCGAGACGGAGAAGCCGAAATGCTGTCCCACCCCGCGCATCACTTCCGCGAGCACCTGGCGGTAGGGCCGGTACTCACCCGACTGGATTGCCGGCTCCAGCTCGGCATAGAGCTCGAGAATCTGTCCCTCCGGCACCCGTTTGCCGTGCTCCGCCAGCAGCGGCCCCAGCACGCGCAGGATGCCTGACTCCCAGTCGATCAGCGTGCCGTAGCAGTCGAAGGTGATGGCCCGGAAAGAATCGAAGGCGAGCAAGAACGAGTCTCCCTCTTGTACAAGAATCGGCACGAAACGCCGGGCTTTACCCGGGTCATTCACAGTGTCGGACCGGTGCCGGTGGAGCAGGGCTTTCAGCCCTGCATAATGACGGTGTCGCTAGGCTCCGCCTTTAGCCACTGCGGTACCTGTCCGCGGCACCCCCGCCGCAATCAATCCAGTACCTCAGGGGGCTGAAGCCGGCAAATTCTAAGGGCCGCCTCAATGCAGGCCTAAAGGCCTGCTCCACCCAGGTCAAAGGTTACATCTTAACTTCCAGCGGCTTGAGCAGCTTGAAGCTGAGCGTGGTCTCCGCCGGCAGCACGATGTCCTTGTTGCCGGTAAACGCCCCACCCGCGAGGCCCGCGCCTCCGCCCACCAGCGCCCCGATGGCAGCCCCTTTGCCTCCGCCGGCGATGGCTCCGATCAGAGCACCCGCGCCCGCGCCGCCTCCGCCGAACTCCGCCGTGCGCTTGCCTTTGCCCTTCACGCTGCGGGCCACGGCGGTGGTCTGGATGTCATACTTGGAATCCTTGACCGTCACTGAATCCAGGACCAGGCGCAAGGTCGCGGCTCCCTTGATTTTGCCCAGCGGCTTGGCCTCGGTCACGGTTCCGGTGACGGACGCGCCCTTCGGGATTACCACTTTGCCGCCCGCCTCCACGGGTTCTTCGACGGTGGCAGTGAACCTGTCGCCGGCGCTGTTCCTCTTCGTGCTGACGGTCTCACCCAGCCGCACCGTCAGCACCGTGCCTTCGGGCAGGGTGACCGGTTTGCTGGTCAAGCGCTCCATGAGCGCGGGCGCTTTGGCGGATTCCTTGGTGGAACCCGGCATCGCCGAACTCTTCGCTGAATCCGTTGTGGTTGAGGTAGTTCCCGACGTTTCCTCCGGCTTCTTGCCGCATCCGGCTGCCGCGACCAGCAACAAGACGGCCACGGCCAACGCTGCTGACTTCACGCGCATGAGCACCTCCCACCAATTCCTAGTTGCGGTTGTACCAGAACTGCGCGCCGGGTCGCAACTTGAGGCGTTTAACGGGCGTGAGCGAAGCGGGTTAGCCGAGGCTCAACCCTAGGGAAACTTAGCCGCCGGCAAGACGAACTGCATCTAAGTTTTCGCCAAAGTTTTGGACAACTTTGCGAGGTGAGGAATGAGGATTCTCGCACACAGCACATCAGTCATCCTGCTATCGCTTCTATCGTCATGCCTGGCGGTGGCGCAGGCCCCGCAGCAAGTAGCCAGGATCGAGGTGACCGAGGGCCCGACGATCACCTACCTAGATGACCAGTTCGCCGTGGTCGCCTGGACCACCAGTGCTCCCACTGAGAGCCGCGTGTTCTACGGCAGCGACGCCGAGGACCTGAACCAGGTGGCGGAGTCGATGAAGGCGACCACGGCACACCGCGTCGATCTCCGTGACCTGAAGCCGGACACCACCTATTACTTCCAGCTCGACACCGGCGACGCCACCGAAGCGCCCGTGCTGCAGTTCCGGACCGTGGCTGCGGGTGGCGCTCCGCTGCATCGCCAGCAGCCGACGCCGGTGGCGAACTCGCAACCGCCGCCGGCGCCCGGCGTGACCATCACCCGCGGGCCGACCATCGAATTCGCCGACGACCGCTCGGCGGTGATCTCTTGGACCACCAGCGCTGTCGCGCCCAGTGTGGTGTATTACGGTACGAACCGCAACGACCTCTTCCAGACTGCGGAAGCGGGCGGCACCTCCACCTTTCATCGCCTGCACCTCTCCGGCCTGCGGCCGGCTACCACTTATTTCTTTCTTGCCGAGTCCGGACAAGCGCAGCCGACAGGACAGATGAACAGTTTTGAGACGGCGGCCGCAGAGGGCGCACCAATCTACAACCAGCGGCCGGCGGCAGCGGCCGGCAACGCTGCTGCGGTAGCCGGTCGTCCCCCGGAAAGCCGGTCGCGGCGTCGCGGCGACAAAGAAGTGCCGGCTGGGGTTGAGATCGAGGCTACGCTGCAAGACGAGCTTTCCACTAAGACCTCCCAGTATGGCGACAAGTTTACCGCCATCGTCAGCCAGCCGGTGAATGCCAGCGACGGCTCGCGGGCCATCCCCGCAGGGTCGAAGATCACGGGCGAGGTGATCGAGGTGGAGGAGGGCAGGACCGTCGCCGTATTGCGCGGGCGCGGCAAGCTCAACCTGCGCTTCCGTGACCTGATCCTGCCCGACGGGACCACCATCCCGCTGAATGCCACCCTGGTGTCGGTTCACAACATGAAAGCCAACGAGGAAGGGCAGGTGCAGGCCGGGATTGGCGGCAAGACCGTAGCCAAGGATGTGGGCATCGGCGCGGGCTTGGGCACGGTAGCCGGCCTGATCTTCGGCAGTGCCCTCAAAGGTCTGGCCATCGGCGCCATCGCTGGCGGCGGATACATGATCGCCACTAAAGGCAAGGACGTCGAGATCCCCGCCAATTCCGGCATGAAATTGCGCCTGGAGCAGACCCTTTACGTGCCGGCGCATAGCGGCGGCAGGTGATTAGAGCAGCGAATCATCCATGTGCGTGGGGAAGACGGCCGGCTTTCGGGCAACGGGTCGCGCACGCCTGCGGGGCGCCGGAAGCGCCGCGGGCGCGGTCTCATCTTTGTCCTTGCTGATCCGCAGCCGCGAGGCGTAGCGCGCCAGCGCCGCGGGATCATTCTCGAAGAAGCGCGCGGCCAGGCGGCTGACGGCGCTCCGCCGCGCCGTTTCCAGGTCCAAAGCGGCGGTGTAGAGATAGGCGCGACCGTTCTTGCGGCGCCCCACCAATCCTTTGGCGCTCATGCGGTCGAGCACGGTCATGACCGTGGTATAAGCCAGCGGCCGCGGCAGCCCCGCGCGCACCTGCGCCACCGAAGCGCCAGGATACTTCCACAGCACCTTCATGCATTCCAGCTCCAGCTCCGCCAGGCGCCCTTTACTCACTTCTTCACGGCCTCCGCCGGGACGAGAGGAGCGGTAGTGGGCGCCGCCGCCGATTGCGGGGCGGCATCACTGCTCGCGGGGACGCCCTCCGGCTTAGGGGTGAGGAACTTGCGGGTGTTCAGCAGCGGCCGGCCGAGCGACGCGTTGTAGCCCGTCCAATCCCCGTCATAGCTGGACTCGCGCTCCAGGTGGGCGCGCATGCTTTCCATCTTGGAGTCGAGATCGTCGAGGTAGTGGAGCATGAGCGCTTCCGGGAACATCGGCAGCTTGGGCGAGCCGAACTCGTACTGCCCGTGGTGGCTGATGATCAGGTGCTCGAGCAGCGTCTTCAGTTCGTCGGGGAAGCCCGGGACCTCGGCCATCTTGGCGTACAGCATCTCCAGCTCGATCACCATGTGCCCGAGCAACTGGCCGCGGGTGGTGTAGGCGAAGGAGCGCCCGTAGGAGAGTTCGTGGATCTTGCCGATATCGTGCAGGAAAGCGCCGGCAAGCAAGAGGTCGCGGTCAATCTGCGGATAATTGCGCACCGCCAGGTCGCACAGCCGGAACAGCGACACCACGTGGTCCAGCAGCCCGCCGATGTAGGCGTGGTGCAGCGTTTTGGCCGCCGGCGCGGTCTTGTAGGCGGGCGCGATCTCCGGATCGGCCATGAAGGCCGCGAGCAGCGCCTTCAAATGCGGATTCTGGAGCGTGGCCACGAATCCGCCCAGCTCGCGCCACAGCTCCTCGATATCGCGCGGGCATTTGGGCAGGTAGTCGGCGGGATCGACTTCGTTCTCTTCCAGCCGCCGCAGCTTGTGGATGGTGAGCTGATACCGGCCGTTGTACTTGTTGAGCAGTCCCTTGACCTTGATGAAGTCGTCCGGTTCGAAGGTCTCCATCACCGCGGCGACGTTGTCCCACATCTTGGCTTCGAGCTGTCCGGTGCGGTCGGAGAGGGTCAGCGCCAGATAAGGCTCGCCCGTCTTCTTGGCCTTCACCTGTTTGGCCGCGACCACGAACGCGGAGGTGATGACCGTGTTCTCTTGCTCGGCTGCGCTCGCGATGTAGAAGTCCTTCATGCCGTGCCTTGGCCCGTATTGTAGCCCAGGAAGCGCAAAACGCCTGCGGCGACCCCAGGATGCATCAGGGACTTCTTAGCCGCTGATAGCCTGCCCCGGGCGAAGTCGAGGGGCAGATGAACGCGGATCCAAAGCGGTCTTTAAAATCCGCGTTGGTCCGCGTGAATGCGCGGCGGAAAGTCAGAAGATGCCGAGCTTCTTGTGCCGTTTCTTGCTCTTCGGTCCCTGGGGGGCAGCGCTGGTATAGACGGGCTGGGTCTGGTTGGGGCTGGCGCCGCTGTCCACGTATCCCGGCTTGATGTCGATGTAAGCGTCCTCGCGCAGCTTGGTGAGATACCCGCGCAGCGCGGGCTGCAGCTTCTGGTAATAGAGCTGTTCGCCGATCTCCGGCTCGACGTTCTTGAGCGGGGGCACGCCCGCCTGCTCGTGATCGGTGATCTTCAGGATAAGGAAGCCCTGCTTGGTGCGCACCACGTCGGTGATCTCGCCGGACTTCATGGCGAAGGCCTTGTCCTCGAGTTCCCGGGCCAGGGTGCCACGCTTGAAGTAGCCGAGGTCTCCGCCCTGGGCGGCGGTGGGACCGTCGGAGCTCTTCTTGGCCACCTCATCGAAAGCGGCGCCGCCACGCACCTGCTCCAGCAGTTGCTGCGCTTTCTGCTGGGCGGCGGCCACCCCCGCCTGGTCGCCGAGTTCCAGCTTTTCCGTGGACACCAGGATCTCGCTCAGCCGCACCCGCTCCGGATGCTCCAGCTCCTTCTGGTGCTCCTCGTAATACTTGTTCTGATCTTCCTTGGTGACCTGGATCTTCGGCTGCACCTCGTTGCGGATGACCAACTGCGTCAGGATCTGGTTTTTCAGGTTCTGCTTGAAGTCCTCGAAGGAGACGCCCTGCTCCCTGGCCGCTTTCTCCAGCTCGTCCATGGAGGAGAGGTTCATCTGCTTGCGCATCTCGTCCAGGCGCTTGATCAGTTCGGTATCCGCGGTGAGCCCCTTGTCCTTGGCTTTCTGCAGGAGTAATTGCTGGTCGATAAGATCGCGGAGCACGTCTTTCTCCCGCTGGGCGAACATGGCGTCGGCTTTGTCGCCGTACTGCTGCCGCAACTCCTGGCGCACCTCGTCCCTGCTGTGCTGCAACTCGGTACGGGTGACAATGTCGCTGTTGACGCGGGCGACGATCTCTTCGATGACAGTGTCGGCGCCCCACGCCGGCAGCGCCACCAGCAGCAGGAACAAAATGGGCAGAAACGGCTTCTTCATCATGGCAGAAAACCCGGGCGGAAAATACGCTCTTCGGAATTCCAGTGAGCCTCCGTAATTTTACATCAGCCCACTGCCTTCTGCCGGGCTGCTATGATGACAACGGCCGAGATCGCCCGAATCGCGCGTGGCGGCTCTCTGGGGAAGACTATGAGACGACTTTGGTGCGTCATCGTGCTGCTCGTGCCCTCGCTGCTCGCCGGGCAGCAGAAGCCGGCGGCGAAGCCCGCGCCTGCCAAGCAGCCCGCTGCCCAGGCCGAGCACATCCCCGGCCTCGCCGAGCTGGAAAAGATGACTGCGCGTTTTGCGCCCACCGAGCTGCGCGTCGATACCAGTTCGCTTTCCCCCGGCGACCAGAAGGCGCTGGTCAAGCTGATCGAGGCCGGGCGTGTCATTGACCAGATCTTCCTGCAGCAGATGTGGAGCGGCAACGACGCCCTGCGCGCCAAGCTGCGCGAGGAGCGCACGTCCCTGGGCCGCGCCCGCCGGCACTATTTCCGCATCAACAAGTCGCCCTGGTCGGCGCTGGACGGCGAGAAGGCCTTCCTTCCCGGCGTCCCGGCACGCAAGCCGCTGGGCGCCAACTTCTATCCCGAGGACATGACCCGGCAGGAGTTCGAAGCCTGGCTGAAGACCCTGAACGGCCCCGAGCAGGAAGCGGCCAAGGGATACTTCACCGTCATCCGCCGCCAGCGCTCCGACCGCAAGCTGGTGATCTTCCCCTACAGCGTGGAGTACCGCCCCGACTTGGAGCGGGCCGCCGCCCTGCTGCGCGAAGCTGCCGGCCTCACCACCAATGACACTTTGCGCAAGTTCCTGAACTCGCGCGCCGAAGGCTTTATCACTAACGAGTATCGTGCGAGCGACGCCGACTGGATGGACCTGGACGCGCCGCTCGACATCACCATCGGGCCGTACGAGACCTACCAGGACGAGCTGTTCGGCTACAGGGCGTCGTTCGAAGCGTACATCAACCTCCGCGACGACGCCGAGACCGCCAAGCTCGGCTTCTTCAGCCGCCACTTGCAGGAGATCGAGAACAACCTCCCGGAAGACAAGCAGTACCGCAATCCCAAGCTGGGCAGCCAGTCGCCGCTGCGGGTGGTGAACGTGGTCTCGGCCGCCGGCGAACGCGGCGTCCAGACCGCCGCCTACAACCTGCCCAATGACGAGATAGTAGTGCACGAGAAAGGCAGCAAGCGGGTGATGCTGAGGAACGTCCAGGAAGCTAAGTTCAACAGCGTGCTGCTGCCCATCTCGCGGCGGGTGCTGCCGGCCGGGGCGCAGGCCGAGGTGAGCTTTCAGGCGTTCTTCACCCACATCGTCGCGCACGAGCTGATGCACGGTCTGGGGCCGCACCAGATCACGGTGACGGCGCGGAAGCGCGCCTCCACGCCGCGCCTGGAGCTGAAAGAGCTTTATGGCGCCCTCGAAGAGGCCAAGGCCGACGTCACCGGGCTGTTCGCGCTGCAATTTCTGATCGACCAGGGGCAGGCGCGGGCGGGACAGCCGCTCGCCGGCTTGACAGAAAAGAACCTCTACACCACCTACGTCGCCTCCGCCTTCCGCAGCCTGCGCTTCGGCGCCACCGAGGCCCACGCCCGCGGACAGGCCGTGCAGATCAACTATCTGCTGGATAAGGGAGCGGTGGTCGCGCGGCCCGACGGCCGCTTCGCCATCGACTTCACGAAGATGAAGCAGGCAGTGCGCGACCTCGACCACAACTTGCTTACGCTCGAAGCCACCGGCGACTATGCCGGCGCTAAGCGCCTGCTCGACCGCATGGGCGTGATCCGTCCGGAAATGCGCCGCGTCCTGGACAAGCTGGCGGACATCCCCGTGGACATCGAGCCGCTTTACGTGACCGCCGAACAGCTTGCGCCCCGTCCGCGCCGCGGCGAAGCCCCGGGCGAGGGACGCTGAGCCGCTGGACTATAATCAACTTTTTTCTGCTGATCGCCCATGAAGGATCCCGGCTTCGCCAAGCCCCATGCCGGCACGGCTGTCGCTCCCACGGCACGCGCCTATCTCTGGTTGCGGGAGAGCGGCGAACTCTGGCGCATGCTGTTCGACCAGAACCTGGCGGGTGTCTTCTGCTCCACGGTGGACGGGCAGATGTTGGAGTGCAACCTGTCGTTCGCGCGCATGTTCGGCTACGACTCGCCGGCCGAGATCGCGCGCCGTCCGGGGGCGGACTACTATTTCGATCCCGCCGACCGCCAGCGTTTTATCGAGAAGCTGCGCGCTGACGGGTGGCTGCGCAACTTCGAGCTCACCCTGCGCAAGCAAGATGGCGCCGCGGTCACCATCCTGGAGAACGTCACCCTGCTGCCCGCCGAGCGCGGCCAGCCGGCGGCCATGCTGGGCACCGTCATCGACATCACCGGCCGCAAGCACGCCCAGGAGGCTATGCTGCGCGCCGAGAAGCTGGCGGCGGTCGGACGCCTGGCCGCCAGCATCGCGCATGAGATCAACAATCCTCTGGAGGCGGTGACCAACATTCTTTTTCTGGCGCGCACCCATTCCGAGGCCACCCCCGCCTTGCGCGAGCTGTTGCTGCTGGCCGAGCAGGAGCTCGCCCGCGTCGCCAACATCACCCGCCAGACCCTGGGATTCTTCCGCGGCGCCAGCGAGCCCGCCACCACCAGCATGGCCACCATCCTGGAAGATGCCCTGGCGCTCTACCAGGCCAAGATCCGCGCCAAGAACATCCGGCTGGTGAAACAGGTGCGCTTCAACGGCCTGATCCATGCCCGCCCCGGCGAACTGCGGCAAGCATTCTCCAATCTGGTGGCCAACGCCATCGACGCCGTTCCCGACGGCGGCAACCTCATGCTGCGCGTCAGCCGCGGGCGCGATTGGCGCACCAACATGCCCGGCGTTACGGTGACCGTCGCCGACAGTGGCTTGGGTATCGACCCGCAGCATCGCAAGCGCATCTTCGAAGCCTTCTTCACCACCAAGCGCGAAGCCGGCACCGGCCTGGGGTTGTGGCTTACCCGCGAGATCGTGCTGCGCCACAGCGGCCGCATCCGCTTCCGCACCAGCTCCCGGCCCGGCCAGAGCGGGACCACGATTTCCATTTTCCTGCCGATGGCCTCCGCCTAGCGCCGCGGTGCTGCGGCGCCCAGACGCTACAATGAAGTCCGGCCATGGGCATCTTTTTCCATCTTCTGCCGTACGGCTTCATCCTGCAGGCGATCGCCATCGTCCATTTCATCCGCCGCCGCCCGGATGGATTCTGGCTCTGGATCATCATCCTCGGGGGCGGCCTGGGAGCCCTGGTTTACATTGTCGCCGAGGTCATCCCCGACCTCGGGCTCCTGCGCGGCTCGTTCCGCTTCTTTCCGCGCTGGCAACGCATTCGCGAAGTGGAAGCCCTGGTGCAGCAGAATCCCTCCGCCGGCAACTACGAAGAGCTCGGCGGCCTCTATCTGGACAATGGCGACTTCGCCCGCGCTCGCGAGTGTTTCGATCGCGCCATCTCCGCGCGCACCGACTCTCCCGACCCTTTCTACCGGCGCGCGCTGGCGGAGTTGGCGTTGCAGGACTTTGCCGCCGCGGCGGCCGACCTGCAGCGGGTGGTATCGCAGGACGCCAATTACGATATTCATCGCGCCGCCGGCCTGCTGGCTTATGCCTGTTGGCGGATCGGCAAAACTGAGGAAGCGGACGCCCTGTTCGCGCGCGTCACCCAGGTCTCGACTTCCACCGAGATCCAGTATTACTACGCCTCCTTTCTGGCCTCCCAGGGCCGCACGGCGGAAGCCCGCCAGTGGGTGGACCGCATCCTGGCCAAGAAGCGCTCGCTACCAGGATTCCAGCGGCGCCGCGAGCGTCCCTGGTTTCGTCGCACCGCTTCTTTGGCGCGCCAACTCGCGCGCGCGGGTGGAGCTTCCGCGCCAGCGTTGTGAGGCTGGTCGTCGGCTGTCGGTCGTTGGTCGTCGGCAGAGGTTCGCTTCCACCAGACTCGTCATGGCCGACGACCGACGACATGAGAAATCAGAAACGATACAATCCCCCGCATGAAAGCCGCTCCTAAGAAAGACCTTTACCGCAAGCTGCCGTCGGTTGACGAGCTGCTGCATCAGCCCGAAGTCGCCGCGCTGGTGGAAAGTGAAGGCCGTGCCAACGTGACCGAGGCCGCGCGCCAGGTGCTCGAAACCCTGCGCCAGGAGATCGCTTCCGGCAGCCTTGATGCCTCCGCCGTGGAGCTGGCTGTCGGCGGGCTGGCCAGCGCGGTCGAGCGGCGAGTGCGGCAATCGCTTGCACCCTCACTGTGTCCGGTGATCAACGCTACGGGAGTAATCCTGCACACCAACCTGGGACGCGCTCCGCTGGCCGAAGCCGCGCTCGAGCGCATCCGCGAAGTCGCCGGCGTGTACAGCAATCTGGAGTTCGATATAGCCTCCGGCGAGCGCGGCAAGCGCGACGTGCACGTCGAGCGCCTGACTGCGCGCCTGCTCAACCAGGAGGGTCTCACCGGCATCGCCACGGTGGTGGTGAACAACAACGCCGCCGCGGTGCTGCTCTCGCTGAACACGCTGGCGGAAGGCGGCGAAGTAATCGTCTCGCGCGGCGAACTGGTAGAGATTGGCGGCTCGTTCCGCATCCCCGACGTGATGGCCAAGTCGGGCGCAGTGCTGCGCGAGGTCGGCACCACCAACCGCACCCGCCTCGCCGACTACGAAAAAGCCATCAACGAGCGCACCCGCCTGCTGCTGCGCGTCCACCGCTCTAACTTCCAAATTGTCGGATTCACCGAGCAGCCGCCGCTCGAGGACCTGGTCGCGCTGGCGCGCAAGCACAAGCTGCGCATCCTCGAAGATCTGGGCTCGGGCGCGATGATCGAGCTGCGCTCCGTCGGGGTAAGCGGCGAGCCCAGCGTGTGGGACAGCCTGCGCGCCGGCGTGGACGTGGTCACCTATAGCGGTGACAAGCTGCTGGGCGGGCCGCAGGCGGGTCTCATCAGCGGCCAGAGCGAGACCGTGGCCCGCATCCGCGCCAATCCGCTGTTCCGCGCGCTGCGTGTGGACAAGCTGACCTACGCCGCGCTCGAAGCCACGCTGCTCGCCTACGCCCGCCAGGACCACAACGCCATCCCCGCCGTGCGCATGATGCGCCTGAGCGCCCAGGAGATCGGCCGCCGCGCCCAGGCGCTGGCTGACATACTGCTCGCCAAGGCCCCCAGGCTGGAGGTGGAGATGGTCGGGGGAGCGTCGGTGATCGGCGGTGGCGCGGCCCCCGGCGCCGCCTTGCCGACAATTCTGCTGGCCCTCACCTGCCAGGACTTGAGCGCCGACGAGCTGGCCGCGCGCCTGCGCGCCCACCAGCCGCCTATCGTTGCCCGCGTCGAGCAGGGCAAGGTGCTCCTGGATCTGCGGACAGTCTTCCCCGAGCAGGATGCCATCATCGCGGCCGCGGTATTGCACGCCGCGTGTCAGTGACAAACGAGCCGGATCTTGCTTGAGCTCACCACCGCCGTTGCCGATTTCGCCGCGGCCTTCAAGGCCGTAGACAGTTCCTCTCCCCAGGGCAGATTCAGAGACCGCGTGTATTCCCCCGGGATTGGTCCTTTAACCGAAGAAGAGGCCGTCCGCCGCGCAGTACTGCACTTGCAGCAGATCCGGCCCGAGGTCTACAGGTCTGCTGCACCTAGAAATTACCCGAACGATCGACGGAAATGCGATCTCGTAATCCCGGGAGAGTGGGCTTTCGAGTTCAAGCTGATTCGACCGTTCGGCGACAACGGCAAAGAAGCCGAACACTGGTCGGAAAACATTCTCCATCCGTATCCGGGTTCAACGAGCTCCGTGGGCGATTGCATCAAGCTGCTGACGTCGCAATTCACCGAGAGGCGCGCAGTAGTCGTATTTGGGTACGAGCACGACCCTCCACAGTTAAACCTCGATATCGCTGTGAGCGCCTTTGAATCAATCGTTACGCAAGTTCTGCGCATCAAGCTGGGACCCCGTTGTTTCAGCGAATTCTGCGGTTTAATTCACCCGTGTCACCAAAAGGGCAAAGTTTTCGGCTGGGAGATACTGAAGGCCGCCTGAGGGACTCGGCCCGCCGCTTCGTTTGACAGCCCTGCTGCTGCCCAGTAACCTTTTGGTACCGGCTGAAGCGGGGGCTTCGCTGACATCATCTAATCTCCTGTGAATTATTGGCGACAACTCGTGCGGCTGGCAGGCGCCATGCAACTTCTGCCCGCGCTTGAAAGCGGCAACGAGACGCTGGTGGGCGGGCAGGCGGTGCTGGAGGGCGTGATGATGCGCTCGCCGCATGCCTGGGGGATTGCCGTGCGCAGGCCCTCGGGCGAGGTGGCGACGCACTCCGAGCCCATCGAGCGGCCGTCGGAAAAACGCAAATTCTGGGCGTGGCCGCTGCTGCGCGGGCTGGCCACGCTGGGACAGGCGATGTCGCTCGGCTTTCGGGCCCTGCGCTACTCCGCCAACGTCGCCCTGGACGCCATCCCGCGCGAGGAGCAGGAAAAGAAAGTCGAGATCAGCGGCTGGGTAATGGCGGTCAACATCCTGTTCGCGGTCGGGTTCTTCGTCTTCATGTACAAATTCGTGCCACTGGTGGCGGCCACCGAGTTGAAGCGGGTCTCGCCGGCGTTCGGCAACCAGATCGTTTTCAACCTGGTGGATGGCGCCATTCGCATCGCGCTGTTCCTGCTGTTCATCTGGGCGATCTCGCTGTGGAAGGACATCCGCCGCGTGTACCAATACCACGGGGCGGAGCACAAGACGGTGTTCGCCTTCGAGTCCGGCGACCCGCTGACGCCGGCCGCGGTGCAGAAGTACTCGACCTACCACCCGCGCTGCGGCACCAGCTTCCTGATGACCGTGCTGCTGATCTCCATCGTGTTTTACACCTTGATCCCGGTAACCACATTCTGGGCGCGGTTTGCCATCCGCATTGCGCTGCTGCCGGTGATCGCGGGCGTGTCGTACGAGATCATCCGCTACGCCGCCAAGCACCGTGGCTCACTCTTCGCCCTGATGACGGCTCCCGGCCTGTGGCTGCAGCGGATCACCACTCAGCCTCCGAGCGACGACCAGGTGGAATGTGCTATCCGCGCGCTGGACGAAGCCATGGCGCTCGAGAAGCAACGCGGCGGCGAGCTGGTGATTGCCTAGCGGCTGGCGCCGCGAACTTTCTCCCTGCTGTAAACTCTGTGGCGCAAGTAAGAGGTCGTCGGCCTTCGGTCCCGTCGCTGCGCTCAGGCAGGCTAAAATCAGTCGCCGGCCAAAGCTGGCGCGGACGAGGCTCATAACGGCCGACGACCGAGAGCCGACGACGACTTTATGTTTGAACGCTTAGACCAAATCGAATCCAAGTACGACGAGCTGACCCAGGCGCTCGCCACGCCGGAGGTGATCTCCGACTCGGCGCGCTATCAGAAGACCGCCAAGGCGCACAGCGAGCTGGCGCCGGTGGTGGAGAAGTATCGCGAGTACAAGGACCTGAAGCGCGGCATCGCCGAGATCAAGGCGGTCCTCGCCGAGGAGTCCGACGCCGAGATGCGCGCCTACGCGCAGGAAGAGCTGGCCAAGCTCGAAGAGCGTATCGGCAAAGTGGAGGAAGAGCTCAAGGTCCTGCTGATCCCCAAAGATCCGAACGACGAAAAGAACGTGGTGCTGGAAATCCGCGCCGGCACCGGCGGGGACGAGGCCTCGCTCTTCGCCGCCGAAATCTTCCGCATGTACACGCGCTATGCCGAGTCGCAACGCTGGAAGGTGGAAGTGCTGTCCACGTCGGAATCGGGCGTGGGCGGGCTGAAGGAAGTGATCGCCATCATCGAGGGCCAGCGCGTCTATTCGCGGCTGAAGTACGAGAGCGGCGTGCACCGCGTGCAGCGCGTGCCAGAGACCGAGCAGCAGGGCCGCGTGCACACCTCCGCGGTCACCGTGGCGGTGCTGCCCGAAGCCGAAGACGTGGACGTAAAGATCGACGCCAAGGACCTGCGCATCGATACCTTCTGCTCCTCGGGACCGGGCGGGCAGTCGGTGAACACCACGTATTCCGCGGTGCGCATCACCCACCTCCCGACCAACACCGTGGTTTCCTGCCAGGACGAGAAGTCGCAGATCAAGAATCGCGACAAGGCGATGCGCGTGCTGCGCTCGCGGCTCTATGAGATGGAACTGGAGAAGCAGCAGCAAGCCCTGGCCAGGGAGCGGCGGCAGATGGTGGGCACCGGCGACCGCAGCGAGAAGATCCGCACCTACAACTTCCCGCAGGACCGCATGACCGACCACCGCATCGGGCTCACGCTGCACCAGTTGGGCGACATCATGGACGGCAAAATCCAGCCCGTCATCGACGCGCTGGGCACGCACTTCCAGGCGGAGAAGATGAAGCAAGAAGCGGCGCCCGCGTAAGGGTCGTCGGCTGTCGGCCCTCGGTCGTCGGCCACAACGATCCTCGCCGGCGCCAGCTTAATTGTTGGTCGTCGGTTCTCAATCACGGCCAACGCGGGCGCAGACGAGACTCGTCGCGGCCGACGACCGACGACCGAAGGCCGACGACGACCTCATGCAGCTCAAGCAAGCCCTCACAGCAGCCATCGACACGCTGACGGCCAATGCCGTCGGCTCGCCGCGCATGAATGCCGAGACGCTGCTGATGTTCGTGCTCCACTCCGACCGCGCCTACCTCTACGCCCACCCCGAGTACGAACTCACCGCCGATGAGCAGGCGCGCTACGACGAGGCCGTCGCCGAGCGCTCGACCGGCAAGCCGGCGCAGTACATCACCGGCCACCAGGAATTCTGGGGTATGGACCTGATCGTGTCGCCCGCCGTGCTGATCCCGCGTCCCGAGACCGAGCACGTGATTGAAACGGTGCTGGAGCTGGCGCGGACGAAGCAGGCGCCGCGCATCGTGGACGTGGGCACCGGTTCAGGCTGCATCGCGCTGGCGCTGGCGGCCGAGCTGCCGTGGGCGCGTGTGGAAGCGGTGGACATCTCGCCGGCTGCGCTGGAAGTGGCACGGGCGAATGCTGCCCGGCTGCAGTTGGATCATCGCATCATCTTTCAGCAGCGCGATCTGCTGGCCGGGGCCCCGGCTGCGACCTACGATGTCGTCGTCTCCAACCCGCCCTATGTTCCCGAGTCGGAGCCGGAAAAGGCGCAGCGCGAAGTGCGCGAGTTCGAGCCCAAGGTGGCAGTCTTCGCCGGCGAAAGCGGGCTAGAGGTCTACCGCCGCCTGGTCCCGCAGGCGCACGAAGCGCTGAAGCCAGGCGGCTGGCTGGTGGTGGAGATCGGATACTCGATCGAACGCGCCGTGCACGAGTTGGTGAAGGATTGGGCGGAGGTGCGGATTACGCCAGATTTGCAGGGGATTCCGAGGGTCGTCGCAGCGCGAAGGTGATCGCGAGCACAAGCAAAAGCAGGTCCCTCGACTCGGACCGGGATAGGGCGCCCGGTCCTCGCTCGGGATGACAATTCCAGAATTAAGACCTTACTCCCGCACCGGCTCTTCCGCCGGCTTGATCTCCTCGACATCCACAAACGCCGTCGGATACTTGCCGGTGTAGCAGGCGGTGCAGTAGGTGAGAGACTCGCTCTCGCCGCAGGCTTGCTTCATGCCTTCGAGCGAAAGATAGGCGAGCGAGTCGGCGTCGATGTATTCGCGGATCTCTTCCACGCTCTTGTTGGCGGCGATGAGCTGCTTCTTGGAGGGCGTATCCACGCCGTAGAAGCAGGGGGAGATGGTGGGCGGGCAGGAGATGCGCAGGTGCACCTCGCGAGCGCCGGCGTCGCGCACCATGCGCACGATCTTGCGGCTGGTGGTGCCGCGCACGATGGAATCGTCGATCAGCACCACCCGCTGGCCCGCCAGCACGCTGCGCACCGGGTTCAGCTTGAGCCTGACCCCGAAATCGCGCACCCGCTGCTCCGGCTCGATGAATGTCCGCCCGACGTAGTGATTGCGGATCAGTCCCATGCGCAGCGGGATGCCGCTCTCCGCCGCGTAGCCCATGGCCGCGGCTACGCCGGAATCCGGCACCGGCACGACGAGGTCGGCTTCAGCGGGAGCCTCGACCGCCAACTGCCGCCCCAGCTTCTCGCGGCTTTCGGCCACCGAGCGCCCGAAGATCACGCTGTCGGGCCGCGAGAAATATACGTGCTCGAAGATGCAGCTCGATTGCGCGGTCTGGCTGGCGAAATAGCGCGAATAAATGCCTTCGGGGCCAACCACGAGCATCTCGCCGGGGTTCACGTCGCGCTCGTAGGTCGCGCCGATCAGGTCGAAGGCGCAGGTTTCGGAGGCGAAGACGATGGTGTCCTTGCGCACGCCGCCGGCAATCCGTCCCATGGAGAGCGGACGGAAGCCGCGCGGGTCGCGCACCGCGAACACCCGGTCGCGGCTCATGATGACCAGCGAAAACGCGCCCTCGATCCGCCGCAGCGCGTCAGCGATGGCCTCAGGCAGCGTCTGCTCGCGCGACTGCGCCACCAGATGGACGATCACCTCGGTGTCGCTGGTGGTCTGGAAGATCGAGCCTTGGGCCTCGAGGCGCGAGCGGATAAGCTGCGCGTTGACCAGGTTGCCATTGTGCGCCAGCGCGATCATGCCCTTGTTGCAGTCCACCATGATGGGCTGGGCGTTGAGCAGCGCCGAATCGCCGGTGGTCGAGTAGCGGGTGTGCCCAATGGCCAGCGTGCCCTTGAGTTTCTCCAGTACGTCTTCGGAGAAGATGTCCACCACCAGGCCCATGGAGCGGTGCGCGTACATGGTCACGCCATCGGTGGAGACGATCCCCGCCGACTCCTGGCCACGGTGTTGCAGCGCGTGCAGCCCGAGGTAGGCGAGCTTGCCCGCCTCCGGGTTGGAGTAGATGGCGGCCACGCCGCATTCGTCTTTGAATTTGTCGAAGGCCATAAGGCTCCTGGCTTCTGGCTCCTAGCTAGTGGCTAGTAGCTAGCAGCTAATCAACTTCGCTCCAGCACCGACGGCGCCACCTCTTCGGCGGCCTCCACCCGCAGCGCCCGCTCCAGGGCGCCCGCCCAAGCTTGCTTCAGCTCCGCCACGGCGGCTGCGACCACTGGCCGGCCATCAACCAGGATTTCGATGTTCTCGGGAACGGTCTCGCCCAGCACATCCGCGGCGATGCCGCATTCTACCCCTAATTTTTGGATTCGCCCGACGTGCTCGCGGGCGCAGGAAATCAGGATGCGACTCGCATCCTCTCCGAACAGCAGGAACTCTGGCGCGAGGCCGCTCGAGACCAGCTCGATGCGCGCTCCCACGCCATTGAGGAAAGCGGATTCGGCCAGCGCGACCGCCAGCCCGCCGTCGGAACAATCGTGCGCTGACTCGGCCAGTCCCTGCTGGATCAGCTCGACGATGCATTTCTGTAGCGCCGCTTCCTTCTCCAGTTCCAGCGCGGGCGGGAATCCCCACACCGCGCCGAAAATCTCCTTGGCGTACTCGGAGGAACCGAACTCGGCCTCGGCATCGGTGGCATCGCCAGGCTCGGCGCCGCGCAGCAGCACCACGGACCGCCCTGGCCCGCGGAACTCGAAGCTCGCCGTCTTCTCGACCTCGTCGATCACCCCCACCACGCCCACAACCGGCGTGGGATAAATCCCCTCGCCCAGGGTTTCGTTGTAGAAGCTAACGTTACCGCCGGTGATGGGAATTTCGAGCTCTTCGCAGGCGCGGGTCATGCCGTCGATCACCTGGGCGAACTGCCACATGATCTGCGGCTTCTCGGGATTGCCGAAGTTCAGGCAGTTGGTGGCCGCCACCGGGGTTGCGCCCGTGCACGCCACCTTGCGCGCCGATTCGGCGACCGCGTGCATGGCGCCCAGCCGCGGATCGAGCCAGCACCAGCGCCCGTTGCCGTCGAGCGCCATGGCCAGCCCGCGCTTGGTGCCCTTGACGCGGATCACGCCCGCCTCGCGCCCCGGTCCCTGCACGGTGTTGATCTGCACCATGGAGTCGTACTGCTCGTGCACCCAGCGCTTGCAGCAGATGTTGGACGAAGCCAGCAGGCGCTTGAGATTCGCGGTCAGATCAGACGTTTGACCCAGGCGGATGGATGCCGGCATCTCGCGCTCGACCGGCGGCTTCCAACGCTCCATGGGGCGGCGATAAAGCGGAGCATCATCGGTGAGGGCGGCATTGGGAATCTCGGCCACCACGCGCCCGTGCTCCAGCACCCGCATCTTGCTGTCAGGGGTGACGCGGCCGACGATCACCGCGTCCAGACCCCATTTCTCAAAGACGCGGAAGACCTCGTCCTCGCGGCCCTTCTCGGCCACCAGCAGCATGCGCTCCTGCGACTCGCTGAGCATGATCTCGTAGGGCGTCATGCCCGTCTCGCGCTGCGGGACGCGGTCCAGCTCGATCTCGATGCCGACGTTGCCACGTCCGCCCATCTCGCAGGTGGAGCAAGTCAGGCCGGCGGCGCCCATGTCCTGAATGCCGACCACGGCGCCGGTGCGCATGGCCTCCAGGCAAGCTTCCAGCAGCAGCTTTTCCAGGAAGGGATCGCCCACCTGCACGTTCGGCCGCTTCTCCTCCGAGGCTTCGCTGAACTCCTCGCTGGCCATGGTGCAGCCGTGGATGCCGTCGCGGCCCGTTTTGGCGCCCACGTAGATGACCGGATTGCCCTCGCCCGCGGCGCGCGCGTAGTAGATCTCGTCGCGCCGCACCAGCCCCAGCGCGAAGGCGTTCACCAGCGGGTTCTGCGAGTAGCAGGGCTCGAACTTGGTCTCGCCGCCGACGTTGGGCACGCCAAAACAGTTGCCGTAGGAGGCGATGCCGCTCACCACGCCGTCCAGGATTGAATGATTGCGGCGGATGGTGGCCTGATCGGCGCCGCTGGTGATTGGCCCGAACCTGAGCGAATCCATGATGGCCACTGGCCGTGCGCCCATGGTGAAGATGTCGCGCAGGATGCCGCCCACACCCGTGGCCGCTCCCTGGAAGGGCTCGATGAAGGATGGGTGGTTGTGCGACTCGATCTTGAAGGCGCAGGCCCAACCGTCGCCGATGTCGATGATGCCGGCGTTTTCCCCCGGTCCTTGCACCACGCGGCGGCTGTGCGTGGGCAGGCGCTTGAGGTGCACGCGCGAGCTCTTGTAGGAGCAGTGCTCGCTCCACATCACGCTGAAGATGCCCAGCTCGGTGATGGTGGGCTCGCGTCCCAGCCATTTCAAAATGCGCTGATACTCTTCCGTGCTGAGGCCGTGCTCCTGGATGAGGTCGGGAGTGATCGCCTGAAGAATGTCGGGGGATGATGGCATATGAGTACGGCCTATTCTCGCACATCGGCGCGGCCGCGTTGACATGGAATCAACCTCGGCTGCCACACCCGCATTCGGCTGCTTGAAGCATGTACACTGTCGCTCGATGAAATCCGTCATCGTCGGCACCGCCGGACACATCGACCACGGCAAAACCGCGCTGGTTAAAGCGCTGACCGGTATCGACGCCGACCGCCTGGCGGAGGAAAAGCGCCGCGGCATCACCATCGATATCGGCTTCGCCCACCTCCAGCTTGCTGGGCCCGACGGCGAGCCCTTGCGACTGGGCTTCGTGGACGTTCCCGGTCACGAGCGCTTCGTGCGCAACATGCTGGCCGGCGTGGGCGGCATCGACCTGGTGCTGCTGGTGATCGCCGCCGATGAATCCATCAAGCCGCAAACCCGCGAGCACTTCGAGATCTGCCGCCTGCTCAACATTCCCCGTGGCATCACCGTGCTCACCAAGGCCGACCTGGTAGACCGCGAGACCCTGGACGTGGTGCGCCTGGAAGTCGAAGACTTTCTGCGCGGGTCTTTCCTGGATACAGGCCAGGCGCCCATTGTTCCGGTCAGCTCGCTCACCGGCGCCGGCATCGCCGACCTCAAACGCGAGCTGGCGCGCGTAGCCGCCGAGGTACCCGCAAAGAGCGCCGCTTCCGTCTTCCGCCTGCCCATCGACCGCGTCTTCACCATGAAGGGCTTCGGCACGGTGATCACCGGGACGCTGATCTCCGGCGCCGTGCGCAAGGAAGAAGAAGTGGAGGTGTTTCCGCTTGGCCGGCGGGCCCGCGTGCGCGGCGTGCAGGTACATAATCGTCCCGCCGAGCAGGCCGCCGCCGGCGAGCGCACCGCGCTCAACCTCGCCGGCTTTTCTCCTGATGACCTGGTGCGCGGAATGACTCTGGCTGCCCCCGGGCTCTTCCGCTCCACCAGCCGGCTCGACGTCTCGCTGGCGCTGCTGGCCGGAGTGCGTCCGCTCAAAGACCGCGCCCGCGTGCACTTTCACGCGTACACGTTCGAGACCGTCGCCGAGATGGTGTTATACGAGGGCAAGGAAGTGAAGCCCGGTCAAAGCGCGCTGGCGCAACTGCGATTGCAGGAGTCCACGCTGCTTTTTCCCGGCGACCGCTTCATCCTGCGGCAATTCTCCCCGGTGGTGACCATCGGCGGCGGGGTGGTGCTGGAGAATCAGCCGCAGCGGCTGCCCAAGACCGCATACCGGACGTGGTTAACAACTCTGGCCGATGGCTCACGCGCCTCGGCGCTTCACGCCCGCGTCGTCGCGCGCGCGGAGAGAGGGCTCACGCTCTCCGACGCTATCGCTCGGACCGGCTGGCAGCGTGCGGAAATCGAATCGCTGCTGGCGGCGATGCCCGACGTCGGGCGCGCTGGGCCAACCTGGGTCCACGACGCCGCTTTGAACCGGCTGCGGGCAGGTACCCACACCGCGCTCGACAACTTTCACACCCAGAACCCGCTCTCGCCCGGGATGAGCCGCGAGGAACTCAGGAAGCGCTTTCCCGAAGTGCTGCCGGAGGTCTTCGAACACGTGCTGTCGCAGCTTGTGCAGGAGAAGAAACTCGAACTCTCGGGCGAGCTGGCGCGCCTGGCCGGGCGCGGCGTGGTCATGAAAGACGAGGAGGCGGAGGCCAAAAAAACCATCGAGAGCGCCTTCTCCACCGCCGGTCTGAAAGTTCCTTACCTGAAAGATGTGCTTGCCGGCCTGCCCGTGGACAAAGCACGCGCGCAGAAGATCGTCACGCTGCTGCTGCGCGATAAGGTGCTGATCAAAGTCTCCGACGAGCTGGTGTTCCATCGCCAGGCGCTGGACGGCCTGCGCAAGCTGGTGGCCGAGCAGAAAAAGAAGACGCCGAAGATCGACGTCGGCGCCTTCAAAGACATGATCGGCGTAACCCGCAAATACGCTATCCCGCTGCTCGAGTACCTGGACCGCGAACGCGTCACCCGCCGCGTGGGCGACCAGAGAGAAATCCTTTAGACGGGTTTCGCGGCGGCTATATCCCAGGTGTGAGACGCTTTGAAGAAGAGCGGGGCCGACTGTTCTCCCGAACCAATGTCATTCTTCCGCCGACCTGAGGGAGGCGGGAGAATCTGACGATGTCGCCTGCGCAACTTGGTCTGGTGGTGAAAGGCTTCTCGGCAGATCCTCCGCTCGCCTTCGGCTCGCGAAGGATGACATTCCGGAGGTGACTACGCTCTTCCTCCGTGTCTCCGTGTCTCCTTGGTTAGATATTCTCCCCCGCGAACTCCGGCTCGACCTCGAGCCCAAGCCCGTCGGTGACGCGGTTGGTGAAGTTCACCAGCGCCACTTCCGCCACCAGGTCCACCATCTCGGCATCCGAAAAGTACTGCTTCAAGGCGTCGGCTTCGGCTCCGGCTGAAGCGGTCGGGCCGCGCGTCATTTTGTCCGCATAACGGAGGGCAGCTTTTTCTTGGTCGGTGAAATTGGAAGGCTCGGGATTCTTGAGCGCCTGCCAATCCTCCGCGGTCAGCCCGGCTCGCTTCGACGAAGCGAGATGGTGCTTCAGTCAATACTGGCATCCGTTGATGTAGGCCACGCGGATGTAGATCATCTCGTACAGCCGCCGCCCCAGAGACTGGCCGATGCTGCCATAGAAGGGCACGAACGTTTCCAGCAGCTTGGGCCGCTGGGCCAGCGCCTTATGGATGTTGCCGGGCTTGCCCTTGAACACCTTCTCGTAGATCTCTTTGACCTCGGGCGGGGTGTTCTGCGGTTCGATGTAGGAAACTCTCGCCATCCTTCACCTCCATATGCGCCACGTATAATAAACGCTTTCGACGGGGCAGTCAGCAATCTGCCGCTGCGGACTGAGTTGGGTTGGCTGAGTGCTGAATGCTGACCGCTGAGTGCTCATGCCAAACATCAAAGTCATCGGCGCCGGCCTTGCGGGCACGGAAGCCGCCTGGCAGCTCGCCCGTCGCGGGCTCGATGTAGATCTCTACGAGATGCGTCCCGTGCGCTCCACGCCCGCGCACCAGACTGGACAGATGGCCGAACTGGTCTGCTCAAATTCGCTCAAGTCCGACACTGAACACACCGCGCCCTGGCTGCTGAAGGAAGAGTTGCGCCGCGCCGGATCGCTCTTGATTGCCATCGCCCGCGAAGCTGCCGTTCCTGCCGGCCACGCCCTGGCCGTGGACCGCGAACTGTTCGCTGCCAAGGTCACCAGCGCCATCTCGGGCGAGCCGCGCATACGCGTGCACCGCGAGGAAGTGACCTGGGTGGACGAGCACGACGGCATCACCATCCTCGCCACCGGCCCGCTCACCTCCGACGCGCTTTCGCGCGAGATCGCGCGCCTCAGCGGCAACGGGGTCCCCAGCACGCCCGGTGTTGGCGTGCTGGGGCAGAGCCAGCACCTCTACTTCTACGATTCCATCAGCCCCATCGTCGAAGCCGAGTCCATCGACATGACGCGCGTCTACCTGGCTGCGCGCTACGACAAGGGCACCGCCGACTACATCAATTGTCCATTCACGCGCGAGGAGTACGGCCGCTTTTATGACGCGCTGGTCGCGGCCGAGTCGGTCGAGGCGAGCGACTGGGAGAACCTTAATTATTTCGAAGCTTGCCTGCCCATCGAGGAACTGGCTCGTCGCGGCCGCGACACTCTGCGCTTTGGTCCCATGAAGCCGGTAGGCCTGCGCGATCCGCGCACCGGCAAGCAGCCCCACGCCGTGGTACAACTGCGCCGGGAAAACCTGCGCGCCGACTCCTACAACATCGTCGGATTCCAAAACCATTTGAAGTACGGCGAGCAGCAGCGCGTCTTCCGCTTGATCCCTGGACTAGAGAAGGCTCGCTTCCTGCGCTACGGCCAGATTCACCGCAACACCTACATCAACGCGCCCTCGCTGCTGGCCGCGACGCTGCAGATGAAGGCGCACCCGAACGTTCTGTTCGCCGGCCAGATCTGCGGGGTTGAAGGCTACACGGAATCAATCGCCGCCGGACTAATGGCCGGCGTTCATGCCGCGGCGCTGGCCAGCGGCGCTGAACCTGTGCCGCCGCCGCGTGCGTCCGCCTTCGGGTCGCTGGTTTGCTACATCACAAATGCCGACCCGGAAAACTTTCAGCCGGCCAACATCACCTTCGACCTGCTACCGCCGCTCGACGAGCGCGTGCGGGACCGCGCCCAGCGGCATCGGTTGCAATGCGAGCGCGCGTTGGAGGAGTTCGACGGGTGGCTCGCCGGCAGCAGCGCACAGCAATCCGTCAGCCGATGAAATCCACCACCGAGGCACGGAGACACGGAGGAATTCGAACTTCTCCGTGCCTCCGTGTCTCCGTGGTAGTGTTTCTTACCGCGCGCGGTTTTTGATCCAGATGGGCGAGCCCACAAAGCCGAACGCCCGCCGGATCTGGTTTTCCAGGAACCTCTGGTAGGAAAAGTGCAGCTTCACCGGCCGGTCGGTGAACAGGATGAAGGTGGGCGGCGCGACCGCGGCCTGCGTCATGTAATAGATCTTCACGCGCTTCGACGCCGGCACCGAGGCGCGGCCGAAATCGACCATCTGAAGGAAGCGGTTCATCTCCGCCGTCGAAATCCGCTTCCTCCGCTCCGCCGCCACCTGCGCGAGCACCGGGAAAATTTTTTCCATCCCCTTGCCCGAGGTGGCGCTGATGAACAGCACCGGCGCATAGCTCAGAAATTTGAGCGCGTAGCGCAACTCCTGCTCGAACTTGTTGCGATCGGCGGGCTTCTTGCCGTCCTGCCGGCCGGGCCCGGCGAGGTCCCACTTGTTGACGAGAATGATGAGCGAGCGCCCGCTCTCGTGGGCGTATCCGGCGATGGTGGCGTCGAGCGCGGTGACGCCCTCGACGGCGTCGATGACCAGCAGGGCGACATCGGCGGCTTCCAGGTGCTTGCGCGCCATCACCACCGACAGTTTCTCCGCCATAAGCTTGGTCTTGCCCTTGCGCCGGATGCCGGCGGTGTCGATGAAGCGATAGCGCCGGCCGTCACGCTCCATCACTTCGTCCACCGCGTCCCGCGTGGTGCCTGGAGTGGGCGAGACGATGGCCCGCGCCGTCCCCGTCAGCCGGTTGAGCAGAGTGGATTTGCCCACGTTGGGCCGCCCGATGATGGCCACCTTGGTCTCTTCGGTGGATTCCGGCTCCGCGGCCTCTTCGGCTCGCTCGACACCCTCGGCGGTGATCTTTTCGAGGACGGCCTCCAGCAACTCGGCCACGCCGGCGCCGTGCTCGGAAGATACAGGGAACATCTCGCGGAGGCCCAGCCGCCGGAAGTCCTCGACATCCGCCTCCTGCGCGAGCGAGTCGATCTTGTTCACGGCCAGGAACAGCGGCTTGCCCGTGCGCAGCAGCAGGCGCGCCAGTTCCATGTCGGGCGCGGCCAGCTCAGAGCGGCCATCCACAACCATGATTACGGCGTCGGCCTCATCCAGCGCCACGCGCGCCTGGCGGAAGATTTCGGTGGGAATCAGCTCTTTTTCCTCGGGGATGATTCCGCCCGTATCGATGGCGCGCAGCCGCCGGCCTGCCCAGTCCGTTTCGCCGTACAGGCGGTCGCGGGTGATGCCGGGCTCGTCGCCGACGATGGCGCGCCGCTTGCCGATCAGCCGGTTGAAGAGCGTGGACTTGCCCACGTTGGGCCGGCCCACGATGGCGATAGTAAGGGCCTTGCCCGGCGCTTGCGTTTTGGATAGCGATTTCAAGCAGTCGCTGCCGACGAGTAGTGCCGGCTTCCAGCCGCCGAAACGGCGGTGCTACATCGGCGGCCCGTGCGGCTATTATAGAGAACGCCTTGACCGCCTCCTCCCAGCCCGCCATAGCGCCCGGCTCGTTGCACGCCTTCTTCGGTCCCGGAGGCCTGTTGGCGCGCACCCATCCCGCCTATGAGTTCCGCCGCGGGCAGTTGCAGATGGCGGAAGCGGTCGCGCGCGCGCTGAAGGAAGGCCGTCACCTGATCGTGGAAGCCGGCACCGGCACGGGCAAGACCCTCGCCTATCTCGTGCCCGTGCTGCGGTCGGGGAAGCGCGTCATCATCTCCACCGGCACCAAGACGCTCCAGGAGCAACTCTTCTTCAAGGACATCCCCTTCCTCGAGCGCGCGCTGTTTCCCAAGGGCGAAGGCAATCTGCGCGTCTGCTACATGAAGGGGCGCAATAACTACCTTTGCCGGCAGAAGTTGTATGACATCGCCGCGCAGCCCGCGCTCGCCGGCCTGGACGAGATCGAGCACCTCCGCCTGATCGCTGAATGGGAGAAGACCACGACCACCGGCGACCGCGCCGAGCTGGTCTCCATGTCTGAGGACAGCCCGCTCTGGCCGCGGATCGACGCCCGTTCCGAGGCCTGCACCGGGCAGAAGTGCAAGCAGTTTGAGCGCTGCTTCATCACCGAGATGCACCGGCGGGCGGCGGAGAGCGACATCATCATCGTCAACCATCACCTGTTCTTCGCCGACCTGGCCATCAAGCAGGCGGCGGATGGCGCGCCCGACGCCGGCATCCTGCCCGAGGCCGCGGCCGTGATCTTCGACGAGGCGCACGAGCTTGAGGAAGTGGCCTCGAGCTACTTTGGCGTGTCGGTCAGCAACCTGCGCTTCGACCAGCTGGTGCGCGACGTGGAGAACACGCTGCGCATCAAGGCCATCGCCTCCGCCGCGGCGCACACTGCCGGCGCCCATCTGCGCGAGCGTTCGCAGCTCTTTTTCTCGCTGGTGCCGGCGGGCGAAGGCCGCTTCGCCTTCGAGAACCGCCGCGAGTTCCTGGAAGAGAACGGTGACGAGTACCTGGCGCTCGGGAACGCGCTCGGGCGGCTGGCCTCCGAGTTGCAGCGCATCCCGGAGAAGCCCGAGGAGGTGCACAACCTCATCCGCCGCACCGAGGAGTTGCGCGTGCAGCTCGGGTTTCTGCTCGAATCGCAGGACCGCAACACCGTCTTCTGGATCGAGCGCCGCATGGAGGGCCGCCGCCGCGAGGGCCGGCCGTCTCATGTGTTCCTGCAAGCCACGCCCATCGACGTCTCGCAAATCCTGCGCCAGACGCTGTTCGAGAACGAGGACTTCGGGACCGCGGTGCTGACTTCGGCGACGCTGGCCGTCTCCGGCGGCTTCGACTACATCCGCGCACGGCTGGGAGTGGAGAACGCGCGCGAGCTGGTGGTACCCTCGCATTTCGACTACGAGCGCCAGGCGATTCTCTACGTGCCTCCGGACCTGCCCGATCCGCGCACGCCGCAGTTCGCGCGCCTGGCAGCCGGACGCATCCGCCGCCTGCTCGAGATCACCGAAGGCCGCGCCTTCTGCCTGTTCACCAGTTACGCCCAGATGCGCGACATCCATCACCGCCTCGAAGGCGAGCTCGCGTACCCGACGCTCCTGCAGGGGACGGCGCCGAAGAACGCGCTGCTCGAGGAGTTCCGCTTGACGCCCAACGCCGTGCTCTTCGCCACGGCGTCGTTCTGGCAGGGGGTGGACGTGCAGGGCGAGCAGCTCAGTTGCGTCATTATCGACCGGCTACCGTTTGCGGTGCCCAATGACCCGGTAGTGGCCGCGCGCATACGGGCCATCGACGAGGCCGGGGGCAACGCCTTCGCGCAGTACCAGGTCCCGGCGGCTGTCATCACGCTGAAACAGGGCTTCGGGCGCCTCATCCGCTCACTCGACGACCGCGGCGTCCTCTGCCTGCTCGACAATCGCATCCTCAAGAAGAGTTACGGACGGGTGTTTCTCGGCAGCTTACCCTCTTACCAGCAGACGACCGAGTTGGCGCAGGTGGAGAAGTTCTTCGGACAGAACTTCGGTCGCCGCGGATAGCCTGGCCCGAGCGAAGTCACGGGGCGGATCGAACGGGAATCTATCTGGAGGGCCGGTCGGCCCCTCGGACTCGGCATCGTCGCGATACAATGAAGGCCGGGCCACAAGCCAAGAGCCAAGGGCCAAGAGCCGCTTTTATGTTCCAAGTCACCGTCGAAGACACGTTCGCCGCCGGGCACTATCTGCGCAACTATCGCGGCAAGTGCGAGAACCCGCACGGACACAACTACAAGGTGCGGGTCACGCTGTACGGCGAGGAACTCGACCGCGCCGGGCTGCTCTTGGACTTCAAGGATCTGAAGGACGTGATGCGCGACGTGATGGACCGCCTCGACCACCAGATGATCAACGACCTGGAGCCCTTCACCGTGCTGAATCCTTCGGCCGAGAACCTGGCCAAGTATTTCTACGATGAGACTCAGGCCAAGCTGCGTGCGGCGACCGACGGCCGCGTGCGCGTCAAGGATGTGACGGTGTGGGAGACGGAGACGACCACGGCAACGTACTTCGAGTGATGGCTGATTGGTAATTGGTAATTTGTAATTTCAGAATCCGCCACGCCTTCCTTCTGCCCTTTGCAAATTACAAATTACCAATTACAAGTTACCAATCCGATGCAGGTCACCGAAATCTATCGTTCCATACAGGGCGAGTCCTCCTACGCCGGGCTGCCCTGCGTGTTCGTGCGGCTGACGGGCTGCAACCTGCGCTGCACCTGGTGCGACAGCGAGTACACCTTCTACGGCGGCCGCAAGATGAGCCTGGAGGAAGTCGAGGCCGAGGTGCGCCGCCTGGCGCCGGCGGGCCTGGTCGAGATCACCGGCGGCGAGCCTCTGCTGCAAGAACGCGAGGCCGTGCCGTTGATGGAACGGCTGCTCGCGCTCGGCTACACCGTGCTGCTGGAAACCAGCGGCGAGCGGCCGCTGGAAGAGGTTCCTCCGCCGGTCATCAAGATCGTGGACGTAAAGTGCCCGCACTCGGGCGAGTTCGGCACTTTCCGGGAGCAGAACCTGGCGGCGCTCACCGCCCAGGACGAGGTCAAGTTCGTGCTCGCCGACCGCGACGATTACGAGTTCGCGCGCGACTTGACGCGGCGGCATCAGCTCGGGTCGCGGGTAGGCTCGGTAATCTTTTCTCCGGCGTTCCGCAAGGACGCCACCGGCGCGCGCGACACCTCACACTGCCTGCTCGACCCGCAGCAGTTAGCGCAATGGATCCTCGCGGACGGCCTGGACGTGCGCCTCGGATTGCAGATCCACAAATTCATCTGGGAACCGTCGATGAAAGGGGTGTAGCCCCGGGTCGTCGGCCTTCGGTCGTCGGTCGTCGGCCAGGAGCTGAACTGCAAGCAGCAATTCAGCCCCGAGAGTCTTCTCAGGTTCCTGGTTCTTTGCTGGGGGCCGATCATCGTTATACGGCCCTGGTCTTGGCCGACGACCGAAGGCCGACGACCGACGATCAAATTGAGTAGAATCTTGCCGCGCACCTGGTTATGTCAGCGGACGCAAGAACCCGCGCCGTCGTGCTCCTGAGCGGAGGCATGGATTCCTGCGTGTGTGCTGCCCTGGCGGCGCGCGACCATGATGCCGCCGCCGTGCACGTCAGCTACGGGCAGCGCACGGAGGAGCGCGAGCGCCAAGCTTTCTTCGCCATCTGCGATCGGCTCCGCATCCGCGACCGGCTGGTGGTGCGCAACGAGGCGCTGCGAGCCATCGGAGGTTCGGCGCTGACCGATGACGCCATCGCCGTTCCCCAAGCTGCGCCCCAGATCGGCCACGGCATCCCGGTCACCTATGTTCCCTTCCGCAATGCGCATTTCCTGGCGGTGGCGGTGAGCTGGGCGGAGGTGCTGGGCGCGGACCAGGTCTACATCGGCGCCGTGCAGCAGGACAGTTCCGGCTACCCCGACTGCCGTCCCGAGTACTACCGGGCCTACAACGAAGTGGTGCGGGCGGGCACGCGCGAAGGCCGCATCGCGATCGTGACCCCGCTGATTGGCCTGCGCAAGGCCGAGATCGTGCAGCTCGGCCTTGAACTGGGCGCGCCCTTCGATTTAACGTGGAGCTGCTACAGTCGCGAGGACGTGGCGTGCGGCGTCTGTGAAAGCTGCGTGTTGCGCCGGCGGGCCTTTGCCGCTGCCGGAGCATCCGATCCTATCGCTTACGTCCCTACTGTGGTCACGCATTCATGAAATCAATTCCTGGCCCATGGCCGGAGGGTTAACTCTCGTGAAACGAACTTTCTTAGTCTTGACATTCTCGCTGATGGCGGTTCTGGCTCCGCTCTCGTTGTCGGCGCAGCGCTTGCCGGTGCGCGGGCACGTTACCGGAGAAGACGGCAAACCGCTGGCCGGCGCGGACATCGTGCTGGTCAACAAGGAAAACGGCCAGAAGTTCACCATGAAGACCGACAAGAACGGGGATTTTGTGAACATCGGCGTCGCTCTCGGCGTTTATCACCTGACCGTGAACAAGGACGGAAAGGTCCTGTTCGAAAAAGACCTGGTGGCGAGCGGAGAGGAGAAGTTCGAGGAGATCAACATCCCCAAGGCCAAGGAAGAGTCCCGGCAGGAGGCGCTGAAGCAGTTGACGCCGGAGCAGCGCAAGCAGATCGAGGAGCAGCAGAAGGCGGCCGAAGCTGAGCGGACCAGGATCCAGAGCCTCAACCAGATGCTGGCAGACGCCAAGGCTGCCGAAGACAGCGGCAACTACGATCGGGCCGTCTCCCTCTACAAACAGGCTACCGCGGTGGATTCCACCAAGGATCTTCTGTGGGCGCGTTTGGGAGGGGCCTATCTCAACGTGGGTGGCAAAGTGCCTGCCGGCGATCGCGCCACCGCCAACGAGGATTATGCCCAGGCGGTCGAGGCCTATAAGAAGGCTATCGCCATCAAGGGTTCTGAAGCCGCCTACCACAACAACCTTGGGCAGGCGTATGCCAAGCTGGGCAAGACGGACGAGGCCCTGAACGAGTACAACGCGGCGGCGGCACTTGATCCCGCCAACGCCGGCCTGTACTACTACAATCTGGGCGCCATCCTCACCAACGCAGGCAAGGTGGACGAGGCCAATGCCGCCTTCGACAAGGCCATCGCCGCCGATCCCAACCGCGCCGACGCCTACTATTGGAAGGGCGTCAACCTGCTCGCCAAGGCTACGCTGAAGGACAACAAGATGGTCGCGCCCCCGAGCACAGCCGAGAACTTCAATAAGTATCTGCAGCTTGCTCCCAATGGCTCCCATGCTGAGAGCGCCAAGGAGCTGCTGGCCAGTATCGGCGCCAAGGTTGAGACCAAGTACATAAAGGGTGACAAGAAGAAATAGCTGGCCGCTTTTACTGTGGCTCCACCCCGAATTCACTGTGCTCGCTAAGGCCGGGGAAGCGCCGGGCATCCTTCCGGCGACTGCCCTCAAGCAACTAGCCCACGATGAAATGTCATTCTTCCGTCGAGCAAAGCGAGAGGGGAGAATCTGACGGCAACGTGGGCGCAACTGGCTGGGTTGGTGCCGGCGGTTTCATCAGATCCTCCGCTCGCCTTCGGCTCGCGAAGGATGACACCTTCAACCGCGGAGGCAGCGTTGAACTGCAATGGAGGATTACACTGTATCCCGTGACCGTTCATGCCCAGCCCGGCATTCTCGCCTTCCCCGAGGCCCGCCGCGCGGTCGAAGAGCAGGCGCGCACCCTGCACCCCGGGCCGGCGGAGCTGGCGGCGCTGCCGCGCAGCCGCGGACGCGTGCTGGCGGAAGATATCGTCGCCGACCGCGACTTTCCGCCCTTCCCCCGCGCCACCCGGGACGGCTATGCCCTCCACAGCGCGGATCTGGCAGCGCTCCCAGCGACCCTGAACGTAATCGGCGAGGTGCGGGCAGGAAGCAGCCTCGCGGGCGGCCTGCTGGCTCGCGGCGAGGCCGCCGAGATCATGACCGGCGCGCCCGTGCCCGAGGGCGCCGACGCCGTGGTGATGCTGGAATACACGGCGCGCCAGGGCGCGAGCGTCGAGGTGCGGCGCGCGGTGGCAGCGGGAGAGAATCTTGTCCCCACCGGCAGCGAGGCCCGCGCCGGGCAGTTGCTGCTGCCGCGAGGCACGCGCATGGGCTTCGCCGAGATCGCGGTGGCGGCCGGCGTCGGCAAGGCGCAGATGAGCATCTACGGCGCTCCGCGCGTGGGTATTCTCTCCACCGGAGACGAGCTTGTGGACGTCGACGCTCATCCCGGTCCCCATCAGATCCGCAATTCCAACAGCTATTCGCTGGCGGCACAGGTCGAGGCTGCCGGCGCCGAGCCGGTGCGCCTGCCCATCGCCCCCGACGATCCCGTGGTGCTCAAGCACCTGATCGAGGCAGGGCTCGCGCTCCACCTGCTGCTGCTGACCGGTGGCGTCTCCATGGGCAAATACGACCTGGTCGAACAGGTGCTGGCGCAGTTCGACGCCGAGTTCTTCTTCACCGGCGCGCAGATCCAGCCCGGCCGGCCGGTGGTCTTCGGCCGGGCGCGGAGCGCACCCGGCGCTGAGACTGCAACCTACTTCTTCGGCCTGCCGGGAAACCCGGTCTCCACCATGGTCACCTTCGAGATCTTCGTGCGTCCGCTGCTGGACGCGCTGTGCGGCGCCCCGCCCGGCAAGCTGCGCTTCCTCCAAGCGCGGTTGGGGGCAGAAGTCCGGACCAAGACCGGGCTCACCCGCTTCCTCCCGGCGCAGTTGTCGGGCGAAGTTGATCGTACTGAGGTCGAACTGGTGCGCTGGCAGGGATCAGGGGACGTCGCCGCCATGGCGCGCGCCAACTGCTTCCTGGTGGTCCCGCCCGATCGCGAGCGCCTCGCCGCCGGAGAGCTGGTTTCGGTGCTGCTGCGCTAGGCCGCTAGCGCTTGCTCGCCGTTCCGCCGGTGATCGTAAACGTGAGCGCGCTTTCGGCGGGGAACACCGCTTCCTGCTTGCCCGTCGCGGCCGCAACCCCAGTCCCGGCCGCGCCTCCGGCCAGGGTGCCGATGGCTGCGCCCTTGCCTCCTCCGGCGATGGCGCCGATGATGGCGCCGGCAGCCGCGCCTCCGCCGATCTTGGTCACGTTGCTCTTGGTGTGGCTCTTACCCTTGCCGCGGACAGCCGAGCTCTGCACGGGATGGCCATCCACCGAGGTCAGCCGCAACGTGAGCTGGCCTGGTTCGTGCAGCCGGCCACTCGGTTTCACGTAGGTCACTTTGCCTTGGACCGGCGCCCCGGCCCGGGCCACGGTCCTGCCCTGGACCACGACATTCCTGGCCAGCGTGCCTTCAAACGTCTCCCCGGCCTGCGCCGTTCCCGAGCTGATCTCCGAGGTCAGGCGCACGGTCACCGGCGTCCCAGCAGGGATGGTGGACGCTCCCGCCACCACCGCCAGCGCCAGAAGCGCCATCACAAGCTGCAAGAGTTTACGGGGTACCATACAATTCGCCTCCTGTTAATCTCCCTAGCGAACATGTTTGCGATGCGAAGCCGACGAGTGGACGCGGTCGAAACGAGAGAACAGCAACAGCATATCCCAAAAAAACCTGAGGGTGAGAGGGCCGGTGAGAAAGAACTCGATCTGCCGCGGGTCCGTCCCCTCGCGGTGGACTTCTACCACCGCGATCCGCGCCGCGTCGCCCGCGCCCTTCTGGGCAAGGTCCTGGTGCGGCAGTTGGGCCGCCAGCGGATGGACGGACGCATCGTGGAGGTGGAAGCCTATCTGGGGAGCGACGATGCCGCCGCCCACGCCGCCGCCGGGCTCACGCCGCGCAACCGCGTCTTGTTCGGGCCGCCGGGACGCGCCTACGTCTATTTCATTTATGGGAATCACTATTGCCTGAACATTTCGTGCCTGCCGGAAGGCCAGGCGGGATGCGTATTGTTCCGGGCGCTGGAGCCGCTGCGCGGGCTCGCGGCGATGGCGCGGCGCCGTGGAATGCTGCCGAAGGCGCTCCATGGCAAGGCACGCCGCCTCCTGACCACGGGTCCGGGCCGGCTTTGCGAAGCCTTCGACATCACTCGCCCCAAAGACAACGGTACGGACATGACTTCACCCCTGTCCGGCCTATGGGTCGGTGATGACGGCTTCCGTCCACGGAAGATTGTGACCGCCGGGCGTGTTGGCATTACAAAATCGGCCGAGCAGCCGCTGCGGTACTACATCGCGGGGAATGAGTTCGTCTCGGGACCGAAAATCAGGAGTCAGGAGTCGGGAGCCAGGAGCCGGCGGGCGCCAAGAATCAGTCGCTGACTCCCGACTCCTATCCTGCCCCGTGCAGCACGATGTTGTCGATCAAACGTGTTGAGCCGACGAACGCCGCCACCGCCACCAGCGCGCCCTGCGACGTGTTTGCCACCGGGTCGAGGGTGTCGCGATCGACAATCTCGAAATAGTCCAGCCGCACCGCTGGCTCCTGCTCGAATACTTCGAGCGCGGCGGCGATCAAACGTGCGGAATCGCTCTCGCCGGTGTCGGCCAGGGTCTGCACCCGCATCAGCGAGCGGTAGAGCACGGTCGCCTGCTCGCGCTGCTGGGAATCGAGGTACGCGTTGCGCGAGCTGAGGGCCAGCCCGTCGGGCTCGCGCACGATGGGGCAGACCACGATCTCGACGTCCAGATCGAGGTCGCGCACCAGGCGACGGATGATGGCTGCCTGCGCCGCGTCCTTCTGGCCGAAGAATGCGCAGTCCGGCTCGACGATGTTGAACAGCTTCGCCACCACGGTGGCGACGCCGCGGAAGTGTCCGGGACGGGAGCGCCCGCACAGCTTCTCGCTCAGGCCCTCGACCGCGACGAACGTGGTGGCGCCGGGGGGATACATCTCCTCCGTCGACGGAGCAAAGAGGATGGCGACGCCCTCGGCCTCAAGCGTCTCGCGGTCGCGCTCGAAGCTGCGTGGGTACTTGGAAAAGTCTTCCTTGGGGCCGAACTGGGTAGGATTGACGAAGATGGAGACAGCCACCGCGTCGCACTGCTGGCGGGCGGCGCGCACCAGCGAGATGTGTCCGGCATGCAGCGCGCCCATGGTGGGCACAAAACCCAGCCGGCGCTGCTCCGGGCGCGCGGCACGGCAGGCGGCACGCATCTCCGCGATGGTACGGCAGATTTTCACAGCTTAATTTAACCACGGAGGCACAGAGACACAGAGGTTTTCTAATTTCCTACGTGCCTCCGCGGTGGATTGTTCTCCTGCCTGCTTGACGTTCGCCCCGGTTCGGTTGAGAATTCCCACTCCATCCTATTGAGGTGACCATGCTCGCATACGTGTTCGTGCTGTTGGCCATCGCCAGCCGGTTCCTGCCGCATCCCGAGGGCTGGGTGCAGTTCACGCCCCTGGGAGCGGCCCTGCTGTACTTCGGGGCGCGCGCGCCGTTGAAGCGCATGTGGATCCCGCTCACGGCGCTGATCGCGGCCGACGTGTACCTGACCAAGGTGACCTACGCCTATCCTCTCAAGGCCGACCACCTCGTGACCTGGGCGTGGTATGCGGGCGTCATCGTGCTCGGAGGCGTGCTGCTGGGCAGGCAGGTGAGCCCGGTGCGCGTCGCCGCCGGCTCGCTCGCGGCATCCGTTGCCTTCTTCGTGGTAAGCAACTTCGCGGTGTGGGCGGTCTGGCACATGTATCCCAAGACGCCGGCCGGCCTGCTGACGGCGTACATTGCGGCCATTCCCTTCTTCCGCAACCAGGTGCTGGCCGACCTGCTGTTTGCGGCCGTGCTGTTCGCGATTGGGGCGCTGGTCGAGCGGCGCGAGAGCAAGGCGGCCCCCCGGATCCGCGCTGCGTGACCGGCCCTTAATCAGGGAAAAAAGAGCAAGGCACGCCGTGCGCGTGCCTTTTGATTTCTTGTCCTCCGTGTCTCCGTGCCTCTGTGGCTCCCTACTTTTCCAGTTCGTGCTCGAGTTCGGCCACCGGCTCGCGCCACAGGCGGTAGATCAGGTAGATCAACAGGATCACGACCGCGGCGCTCCCCAAAGTGAGCGCCAGGTGCTTGTGGATGAGGATCCCGGCGAAGGTCACGACGTGCGGCCCGAAGAACAGCGTGAGCACCGAGAGCAGGAGGAAGCGCACCATCCGCCCGCAGAAGATGGACAGCAGGAACTGCGTGAAGTGCATCTCGAAGACCCCGGCCGAGAGCACGAAGAGTTTGAAGGGCGCAGGGGGCGGCAGCATGGAGGGAATCATCAGCGCCCAGAACTCACGTTTTTCGAACGAGTGGCGGATCTTGTCGAAGCGTTGCTTGGAGATGCGCTTGCGCAGCAGCAGCTCGCCTCCCTTGTAGCCGATGGCGTAGATGATCAGGCTGCCGAGAGCGGAACCGGCCGAGGCCATGATCGCGTACTGGAGGAAGCGGGAGCGGTCGTTGTAGACGTAGCCGGCCACCACCGGATCCAGCGGCAGGCCCAGGAAAGCCGCGTCAATGGCGGCGATGCCGAAGGCGCCCCAGACGCCAAGCGGCTTCAGCAATCCCCACACGAAGACGGTGTAGCGCGACAGGATGTGCTTCAGAAAATTCACGCGGGCGTAACTATTTTACGCGAGCGGGCGCGGACCTTGCGCTGGAATTCCGGCTCAAGGTCCCTCGCTCGCAAAACGCCTCAAGATCAATGGCCAGGGTGCGCGGTCTTGCCGGCCAGCAGCTCCAGCGCGTGCGGCAGCAGGTCCAGCACCGCGGCCAGCGATTCCGTCGCTGCCTGCGGGCTGCCAGGGAGGTTCAGCACCAACGCCCGCCCGCAGACCCCGCACACCCCGCGGCTCAGCGCCGCTAGCGGAGTCGTCTGCGAACCCACGGCACGCATGCGCTCGGCCACGCCTTCCACCAGCCGGCTGCACACCGCGCGCGTGGCTTCCGGAGTGACGTCGCGCTCGGCGATGCCGGTTCCGCCTGTGGTCACCACCAGTTGTGCCCGCGACGCCATCTCCAGGATCGCCTCCTGGATGGCCCCCTGTTCGTCGGCAACCACTTCGCTGGCGATGACGTGGAACTTATGTCGTTGGAGCGCCGTCTTGACGGCAGGTCCAGAAAGGTCGGTTCGCTGGCCGCGCGCCGATGAATCGCTGATGGTGAGCACGGCGGCAGTCATGCGAACGCTTCAGCTCTCCAGCACGTCCTGTTCGGCTTCGTGGTTGGCTTCATCGAGCAACCGCAGGCCTTCCATCAGCAGGCCCTGGGTAGAGCGCGTAGTGGTCTGTTCGGGGCTGTGCCGGGTGAAGTCGATCAGGAAGTTGCCGTCGGGCCAGAACAGCACCTTGTACACGGCGCTGTCGCCCTTCAGGTCGCCGTAGAGCGCGTGGTTGATCTGGCCGTCGGAGAAGAAGAGCTGGCAACTCTCGCCGTCGCGCGTGAGGGTGAGGCCGCAGGTCTTGTGGCCCATCTCGAGCGATTGCAGCAGGTCCACCACGTTCATCTGCGCCAGGCTGCCGCGCAACTGGCCGTCGCCCGGGGCCTCACGCGCCATCTTCTCCAGCGCGATCTTGTCGATCACCCTTTTCACGCGGGCGGTGGCTTCCTTGATGAAGAACGGCTTCTCCAGGAAGTCTTCGGCGCGGTCCTCCAGGGACTTGAGCTTGTCGTTGATGTCGGCGCGGCTGGCGGCGAGGATGATGGGAATGCGCGACGTGGCGGCGCGGCCCTTCAGCTTCTCGAAGAGCTGCCATCCGTCCATGCCCGGCATGCTGTAGTCGGCGATCAGCAGGTCGGGAGGATCGTCGATGGCCTTGAGCAGGGCGTCGGCGCTGTCGCTGGCGGTGGTCAGCGCCGCCAGCGGCTCCAGCGCCTGGCGCAGCAGGCCGAGGATCATCGGATTGTCGTCCACCAGCAGGACTTTGACGTTGCCGGCCACTAGTCACTTCTTCCGGCGCAAATACGCGCCGCTCTTGCCGCCGCTCTTGCGCTCCAGGACCACGTCGCGGATCTCGATCCCCTTGTCCAGGGCCTTGCACATGTCGTACACGGTCAGCGCCGCGACGCTGGCGGCCACCAGCGCTTCCATCTCCACCCCAGTGACGGCGGTGGTCGCGGCGCGCGCGGTGATCGCCACGCCATTCTTGCATAGCCGGGTGTGCACATCAATGTGACTAAGGGGAACGTTGTGGCACATGGGGATCAGCTCGGACGTGCGCTTGGCGGCGGCGATGCCCGCAAAACGCGCGATCTCCAGCGGGTTCCCTTTGGGATTGCGCGGCAATGCCTTGACTACGCGGGGCGAGAGCACGACGAACGCCGAAGCCTCAGCCTCGCGCCGCGTGGCTCGCTTGGCGGAAACATCCACCATCTGCGCCTGGCCACGTCGGTAATGCGATAGCTTGGAGGGTTTGGCCATGGGCTTAGTCTGCATTTCCTATCAGGGTGGAGCAGGCCTTTTAGGCCTGCAATCAGGCAAGCCCAAGATTATGGGCTTTAGCCCTGAGGAACTCTAATAATTGCACCGAGAGTGAACCCTCAGCGGCTAAAGCCGGAGGCCATTGATGCCCTACTATGCAGGGCTGAAGCCCTGCTCCACCCCAAAGCGATCCGACACCATGATCCCGGTAAAATCGTGCCCTGAGACGTGTCGCCCTCCATTCGCTACTTCTTCAACTCAGCCAGCACTTCTTCCGCGTGTCCATCCGCCTTGACCTTGGGAAACACATGCGCCACGCGGCCCTGGGGATCGATCAGAAAGGTCGTGCGCTCGATGCCCAGCACGGTCTTGCCGTACATGTTCTTCTCTTTGAGCACGTCGAAGGCCTTGGCCACCTTTTTGTCCGGGTCAGAGAGCAGGGTGAAGGGCAATTCGTATTTTTCCTTGAAGCTCTTCTGCGCTTTGGGCGAATCGGGCGAAATGCCCAGCACCACCGCTCCGGCCTTCTGGATCTTGCTGTATGCGTCGCGGAACCCGCACGCCTCGATGGTTCACCCCGGCGTGTTGGCCTTGGGGAAGAAGTACACCACGACAGTCTTTCCGCGATAATCTGTTAAGGAGACACTCTGGCCGTTCTCGTCGAGCAGAGTGAATTCAGGGGCTTTTTCTTTGACGTCCATCGGACATTATTTGTACCGCAAACGCTCACGATTCGCCATCCTCGCGCTGGTGGCGCTGTTCGCAAGCCTCTCGGTTGCACAATCGCGCAAGAAGGAGAAAGGGCCGCGGGCCCTGGCCGTGGTCGAGCTGCCTGCCGATGCGAAGTCGAAGCCGCGCCTGATTCCCCTCGCGATCCTGGTTGACGGCCGCTTCTGGGACGCCTCCATCTACCTCGCCGATCCGCGGCCGATGGCGCTCGATCCCGGCAACGTGTACGAAGTGGAGCGCAGCGGCAAACCGGTGGGTTTTTTCACGGTGAGCGAGGCCCGCGCGGTGAAGGACCGCTGGATCGCGTTCGGCGACTGGCAGCCGGAGTCGGAAAAGCCTCCGGCGGCTTCGAAGTCCGCGAAGTCCCGCAGCGCCGAGGACGATGAGCGCCCGGTGCTGCACAAGAGGCAATCTTCCACTTCCGCTCAGGAAACTCACTCCGCTCCGGAAGCCGCGACTGCGGCGCCTGCCCCGGCTCCGCCGCCACCGGACGATCCCAACCGTCCGGTGCTGCGCCGAGGCCGGCCGAAACCGCAGCCACCAGAGCCTCTGGAGGAAGACCGGGAGACCGGCAGCCCGTCCCAGCCGCAGGCCGCGCAATCCGCCGCTGCCTTCAAGGTGGTAGAAGTGCTCCCGGCGATCTCCGATGCCGGCGGCCCCGAGCCGCGTCCGTATGCCTACGCATGGGCGCCCGAGGAGCAGCAGAAGCTGACCAAGGCGATCTCCGACATCGCCACCGCCGAGGTCGCGCGCTACGTCAAGAACACTCCCGCGCTGCGCTTTGTGCCGCGAGCGACCTTCGACCAAATCGTGATCCGCGCCTTTGACCTCGACTACGACAACAACCCCGAGATCGTATTCACCGCGCGCGTCCCCGCAGTAGCGCCGCCAGCCACGCGCACGCGCGCCGCCAGGCCATCGCCGCCTATGCCGGACTTTTTCTTCTACGTCACGGTGGTCGGCGAAACCGATCTCTACGGCCAGATGCGCAAGCTGTTCAGCTCCGTCACCGACAGCGCCCATCTCGACGTCTTTCCTCGGCTGGAACTCATCGATGCCGTGGATGCCGAGGGCACGGGCCGCGGCAACCTCCTGTTCCGCGCCGCGAGCCGCGACACCTCCACCTACCAGCTCTACCACGTCGGCCCCGACTCGCTTCGCAAGCTCTTTGACAGCGCAGGAGAATGAAGCGATTGAGCCATTGATTCATCGAATCATTGACTCATTGACGACTCCTATACAATGACACCCCACTTTGTCCGTGAGGATGGAACTCATGCATAAGATATTGTTGTCGCTCGCGCTGTGCTTGTTCGTAGCCGCCGCCTCCGCCCAGCAGCAGCCCGATTTCTCCAAAGTCGAGATCAAGGTCACCAAGGTTGCGGGAACGGTTTACATGCTGCAAGGGATGGGTGGCAACATTGGTGTCTCCGCCGGCGACGACGGCATTCTGATCGTGGACGACCAGTACGCGCCGCTGGCCGACAAGATCAAGGCTGCGCTCAAAGGCATCACCGACAAGCCGGTGAAGTTCGTCCTCAATACCCATTGGCATTTCGACCACACCGGCGGCAACCCATACTTCGGCGAGACTGCCCCCATCATCGCGCACGAGAACGTCCGCAAGCGGTTGCAAAGCGGCGGCAACATCACCTTTCTGAAGATGGAAGTTCCGCCCGCGTCCAAAGCCGCGCTGCCGGTGGTTACCTTCGAGGACAAGGTGACCGTTCACTTCAACGGCGAGGACATCCGCGCCATCCACTTCCCCAAAGGCCACACTGACGGCGACATCGTCGTCTTCTTCCCGCAGTCGAACGTGGTGCACATGGGCGACGACTTCTTTGCCGGCATGTTCCCCTTCGTGGACCTGGAGAGCGGCGGCAGCGTGAAAGGCTTGATCGAGGACATCGCGCAGATTATCCCCATGCTCCCGCCGGACGTGAAGGTCATCCCCGGGCACGGGCCGCTCGCGACCCTCGACGACCTGAAGAAGTTCGAGGCTATGCTGCGCGGCGCCTCGGCGGCGGTCGCCGCGGCTATGAAGCAGGGCAAGACCCTCGATCAGATGAAGCAGGAGAAGGTCCTGGCGAACTTCGCCGACTGGGGTAAGGGATTCCTCAACTCGGACCTCTTCACCGAGATCCTCTACAACGATCTGAGCGGGAAGAAGACCGGCGCGTTCCTCAAGCACAACTAATGAAAGCAGCCATGGATTTTCACGGATCAGGTTCCGATGCGTGTTCATCCGTGAAGATCCGT
>JAHFUA010000155.1 GCA_023265315.1 Acidobacteriota bacterium
GCGGAAAGCCACTGATTAACAGTCGTCGGTCGTTGGTCCTCGGTCGTCGGCCCGCAAGTTTCTTGGCCAACGACCAACGACCGACAACCGACGACTGCCTCAGCGCAGGCGCAAGGCCGCCGCAACTTTTTCCACCGCCGCCAGCAGCGCTCCCCGGCGCAGGTTGGTCTTGTAGCGCTGGGCTGCTTGCCGCGCCTCGCGGTAAGCCGCCTCGATCCGCAGCCGGATGTTTTCCTCCACCCCGTCCAGCAGGAATCCTTCGTGTCCCAGGTTGAGGCTCCATTCCAGATAAGCGGCGGCGGTGGCCCCGGCGCCGGCGACGAGGGCCGGAACGGCGATGGCGCCGCGTTCCTCCAGCATCTGCTCGGCGGCTTGTGTGATCGCGCCCTCCGCCGCCTCGATCACCAGCGCCGCGCGGATGCGGGCAGCGTTCACCGCCGTGACCTGACGCGGCGCCGCGGCCAGCACCAGCACATCGCAGCCAGCCTCTAGCACCTCGCGATTGCGCGCCGGCTCGGCTTCGGGGAATCCCAGCAGCACGCCCTTGCTCGCGATCCATTCCAGCAACGCCGGAACGGGAAGACCCTCGTCGCACCGCACGCCGCCGGAGACGTCGGCAGCCGCCACCAGCCGGGCGCCGGCATCGTCGAGCAGGCGCGCCAGCGCTGCGCCCGTCTGTCCCACCCCTTGCACGGCGATGCGCAGCCCGGCGAGCTTGCGGCCACTCTCCTCGATTGCCAGAGCGAGCGTGTCGAACAAACCTTGCGCGGCGGCGTCGGCGTGGTCGGGCAATCCGAAAAGCACTCCCGGCTTTCCCGCGACCGCCCCGGGCTCGAGGCGCCCGACGGCACGGGCATGCGCGTCCAGCATCCACGCCAGCACCTGCGGGTTGCTGCCCAGGTCCTCCATCAGCACGTCGGTTCCGGGCCCGAGGGCACCGCGCAGCGCCTGTACGTAGTCCTTGCTCAGGTGCCGCAGCTCGCGTTCGGAAAGCTTTCCCGGGTCGCACACCAGCGCGCCCGCCGCCCCGCCGAAGGGGACATCCAGCAAGGCGCACTGCCAGGTCATGTTCATGGCCAGGGCGCGCGTCTCGCTAAGGTGCGTGTGCGGCGAAAGGCGGACCCCGCCCAGCCACGGCCCGCGCGCGCTGCTGTGCTGCACCCGGAAGGCGGTAACACTGAGCGCCTGCCCGTTGTCGCGCACCAGCACCAGGTTGGCGGTGATTTCCCGCTCGGGATGGCGGAGCCGCTCGACGATCCACTCTTCCAGATCGAGGACACGCGCCGCTTCTTCCAATTGCAGCGTGGATTCCAGGTACGCGTCGAATTCATCCTCGAGCGCGACCTGCGGCAGAAGATCGTGGGCAGTCATCACCGTCTCCTTTCCTCAGTTCACCGCCGCGCTGGGGCGCGCCGGGAACACCTGCCCCGTCATGCGCGGCAGGAGCAAGGGCGGCGGCGCCACCTGCATGGTCTGCGGGAAGATTCTCAGGTGCAGCACCGCCCCGCGGAACGCCAGCACGGCTGCCGCCACCAGCATGATGGTCACCGCCATCTCCGGCCACTTGGGCACGTAGCCCGCGTGCGTGGCCCGCTCCAGCGAGGTGATGGAGACATTGATGCGGTGCACCATGAAACCCGCGATCAGGACCGCGCTCGCCCAGTACAGCCCAATGGGCTGCTGCCGCAGCCGCGGCAGGTTGAACAACACCAAGGGCGCGGCGATGAACAGCGCCATCTCCAGCCAGAAATACGCCGTCTCCTCCACCGGCAGGAACAGGTAGCCGAGCGCGTGCTGCTTGTACAAATCGGCAAAGCGGAACAGGGCAAAGATCACCAGAATGGGGGTGATGATGCGGCTGAAATCATCGAGAATGCGCAGGTCAATGCGCACATTGAGCGAGCGCACCGACAGATACAGCGCCATGATGATCATCGCCATGCCGGCGGGAATCGCGGACATATAGAACAGCGTCGTCTGATAATTGCTGTACCACAGCGGATACATCTTGCCTTTGAAGATGATGAACAGCCCGCCCAGAAAGGACTGGTGCAGGGAAGAGAGCAGCACCCCGATCAGCACTAGGGCGATCAGGATGCGATGGTGCCAGCGCAGGTACCACTCGCGCACCGGCGCCCACGGGATCCTCTCCACCAGCGCCGGCGAAAACTCCAGCGCCAGCACCATGGTGTAGAGGATGATGCACCACACCACTTCGAACAGCACCGAGCTGCGGTTCCACATCACCAGCGGATGCCAGAAGTTCCAGGGCAGGCCCAGCTCCCAGGCGTATCCCGCGACCACCGACAGGTAGCCGAGGAAGGCGATGATCACGGCCGCCCTCAGGACGGGCCGGTAGCGCTCCATGCCCAGCAGGTAAACCGCGCCCGCGATAGCAAACCCTCCCGCCGAGAGCCCCACCCCGCAGAGCGTCGCTACGGCTACCCAAATGCCCCAGGGCTGCCCGTTCGACATGTTGGTGGCCACCTCAAAGCCCTTCACGAAGCGTAGATAGGTGGCCCACGCGCCGGCGGCGAAGATCACGCCCACCAGCACTCGCCATAAGGTGATCTTGGGAAGTCTCAAGCGGGTCATGGCTTAGCTCCTTTCCTTGTCCCGGAACCGCAGGACGTTCTTGTCTTCTTTTTCCGCCGCCTCGGCGGCTGCTACCTGCTGCCGCCGCTGTGTGAACCAGTACAGGCCGGCCAGCAGCGATCCGCCTACCAGCACCACCGTAGGCACTTCGCCCAGCGCGGCCGCGCTCAGCGTGGGCAGCGGTTGGGTCATGGGCGCGGTCACGAAGCCCAGCTCTTCGAAGGGCACATCGGAGAGGAAGAAGACCGAAGTGCCGCCCACTTCCATCTCGCCGTAAATCTTGCGCACGTACGCCGGGTTCTCGGCGATACGCTTGTGGGCTTCCGCCAGCAGGTCGTCACGGTCGCCGAAGATCGTCGCCCCCACCGGGCAGACCTCGGCGCAGGCCGTGGGCTTGCCTGCCAGCACACGCTCGGCGCACATATCGCACTTGGTGACGTAGGGTGCCAGCTTGCTCCACTCGTACTTCGGGACATCGAAGGGGCAGGCGATCATGCAGTAGCGGCAGCCGATGCACTTGCCGCCCGCGTAGCGCACCGCGCCCTGCGCCGTCTTGGTCAGCGCGCCCACCGGGCAAGCCGAGGCGCAGGCCGGATCCTGGCACTGCATGCACATCCGCCGCACGAATTTATCTCCGCGTTCCTGCACCACGGTCAGCGCCGTGGCCGAGAGCGTCGGCTCGTGTTCTTGCGGAAAGCCATGGATCTCTTTGCAGATCTGCTCGCAGGCGCGGCAGCCGATGCACTTGGTGATGTCGATCAGCATGGCTTTGGTTTTCATGTGCGTCCTCCCGTTTCTCTGCCGTTGACCTGCTATGTCAGGAAGAATTCGCGGATCAAGCGCCGCTGCAAGCCAGCTTCGACCTGTCCCAGCAGGCCGAGGATGGGCAAGCCGCCGTCGGCCGCCGTCGCCATCACGTATTGCGAAGTCAGGTTGGTCAGCCGCCCCAGGGTGTGCTGCATCCAGGGCGCGACCATCGTCCCCTGCACCAGGTTGCGCACGTTGGTGCCCAGGTCGGGAGACTTCACCACGCAGATCCAGCCGTCCTGGTACGGGTTTTGGAGCAGCAGGTCGGGATTCTTCAGGATTTGCGGGTTCACCGACATCACGATGCCCTCGACCGGCGACACCAGGTCGGCGGTCATACCGCCATGGCTCACCGTCATCAGCTTCTGGCCCTGGCGTACCCAGCGGTTCAGGCCGACAACCTCGACGCGCTCGATCTTCCCCAGCAGGTTGGCCGCGAAGGCGTCCAGACCAATGCGCGCGTTCTGCCGCCCTTCATCCAGCACCCATGTGTGCCCGGGATGGAAGCAGTAGCCCTTGGGCACCTCGAAACCGATCTCGCGCTCGATCTCCGGCGGCTGCGGCGCCTGCGCCAGCAACGCCGGCTGAACCGCTTCGCCGGGCCGCTTCACGAAATAGGTGATCGAGATGATCAGCAGGAACATGAGCAGGACAAATAGGATTGACATAGCCGCCTCCCTCGCCGAGGCCTGTCTCGGCTCTTACGCCCACTACGTGTGCACGCGAGGGGCAATCTAAGACTGAAGGAGGTTGTTGACGGGAAAGGACTTGCGCGCTCCAGATCGTGCGCGACCGCTGCGTTTTGCTGGCACTGCTGCGTTTTGCAGCAGCGGCTTGAGCGCCGTAGGTGCGCCAGAATCAAGCCCGGCACAGTAAGTGCCGGGTCAGGATTGACGTGCAGACCCGAGTCCCCTTGGGGACGGTAGAAAGATTACGCACAAGAGCCGCCCATGTGGTACGTTCGCCCGCCATGAAGCACACACACGTGTCCGCCCGGATCTCGGGTTGATGCAGGCTGTACAATCGCCCAGGCTGCAGCCGTAAGGGCGGCATTTGTGTGAGCCCAGCGCGTGAGCGCTGGGTTAGAAGTTTAATAACGACCAGAGCCCCGCAGGGGCGGCACAGGAAACTCATATGTCACACGCATACTCGCGCAATCATCTTCAGGTCGTGTTCGCGGTCAAAGGCCGGCGGAACTTGATCAAAGACCCAGACAAGCTCTGGGCGTACATGCGCGGCATCGCGCGGAACTATCAGATCGACCTGGAGGCGATCGGCGGGACGGCGAACCATGTCCACATCCTGCTGGCATTGCCTCCCAAGCTGTCTTTATCGGATGCCATGCGCGTCGTGAAGGCGAACTCTTCGAAATGGATGAACGAGAACGGTCACCGGTTCGCGTGGCAAGAAGGCTATGCCGCATTCAGCGTGAGCGTTTCGAACCTGGAACAGGTGGCAGCCTATGTACGCAATCAGCCCGAGCATCACAAGCACAGGACCTTCGAGGAAGAATTCCTGGCGTTGCTGAGGAAGCACGGCATCGAAGCCGATCCGGCGCAGGTTTTCGCCGAAGGTGCCGCCCTCCGGGCTCATCCTCTGCCGCAATCCTCTTCCCAGCGCTCACGCGCTGGGCTCACCCAAATGTCGCCCTGACGGGCTCTGCGAATTCTCGGCCCGTCGTACGCTTTGCAACACCCGTCGTAAGGTGCCGGGGTGTCCCATCCATCCCTGCTGTTGGGAAGGATGGGGATTGTGACTTTTGCACTCTTCATTGCTGACCGACCCACAGGTCTCGATTCTTTCCGCGAACCACACGCGACTATTGAGAATCGCAGATTATGGTGACGCCGTCGATGTTCTTGCGATGCCGTTAACCCCAACAGATTGTCATTCCGAGCGCCCGCTTTTTGGCGCGAGGAATCTGCTGTTTCTCACCCCTGGACTAATTGTGACGCTTGTCGTTCCGAGCAAACCGGGGCCCCCAGCAAACCCCGGGGTCCCCGACGAAGCCGGTTTTGCTTCGGGGCCCCCGGCCCGCCCGCTTTTGGCGGGCTGGGGCAGGTTGGGATGGGTATTTACGGGCGCAATTTTTGCAAGTTGCTGAGCCGCAGGTACTTGTGAATCGGACCCAGGGGGAGGGGGTAGCCCGCTGGCCTGCATTATTCACCAGGGTGGAGCAGGCCTTTAGGCCTGCACTCAGGTTGCGCTTTGAATTGTGGGCTTCAGCCCCTGAGGTGCTCCGATGAGGCCAGCAAAAAATGCGCACACACTGCGCACCTCAGCGGCTAAAAGCCGGGCACCAGCCACGCCGCCATCTATGCAGGGCTGAAGCCCTGCTCCACCCGGCATGAATAACCCAGGCGCTGGGAGGGCGCGACCCCTCACGCTTAATTGTCGAGATGCTGCTTCTTGAGCCGGCGCAGCAGAGACGTGGGATGGATGCCCAGAATGCGCGCGGCCTGAGTCTTGTTCTGGCCGCTGGCGGTGAGCACCTCGTCAATGTAGCGCTCCTCCAGTTCGCGCAGGGTGACGAACTGGTGTCCGGTGGGTGAGAGTTCGTCGCTGTGCGAAACCGGGCTGGGGGCGACCTCGGCGATGTGGTCGCGGATCTCCTCCGGCAGGCAGGCGGCATCGATGTCGCCTTCCGGCGCCAGGATCATAGTGCGCTCGATCACGTTCTTCAGCTCGCGCACGTTGCCCGGCCAGGGATAACTGGTGAGCAGTTCCGCCGCCGCCGGCGTGAATCCGGTGAAGTTCTTTTTCAGCTCGCGGTTGAAGCGCTGCATCATGTCGAGCGCCAGCGGTACGATGTCCTCCTGGCGATTGCGCAACGGGTGCAGCGCCAGCCGGACCACGTTCAAACGGTAGTAGAGATCCTCGCGGAACTTGCCTTCGGCCACGGCGGCCTTGATGTCTTTGTTGGTGGCGGCAATGATGCGCACGTCCACGCTGATGGGGCGCGTTCCGCCCAGACGCGTGAACGAACCCTCCTCC
>JAHFUA010000050.1 GCA_023265315.1 Acidobacteriota bacterium
GGTCTAACAGAATCAGCGGCTTACGCGGAGTGATCCGATGAGATCCGATTGTGATCCGATCATCTAAAGGACTTACCCCCAAAATCCGATCCGCAAAGGAGTTAGGCGGCATTTTCCGCTGTTTTGGCCTCGATTGTCAAAGAACGAGTGCTGGAACGATGTTATCTTATAGATAACATTAATTTGTAGCATATAGCAGATTGTGCTCGATGTCAAGGAGTTCGAATCGTTGTATCTGGCGCGATAGCAATATAAGTTGCGTTGCTGCGCGACTCCCGCCTGGGTAGAATCCCAGATGTACACGCACTTTTGGGGTACCCCCGCGCCGGTCCTGATCGGAGAGGCCATGTCCAACATGCAGAAGATGAGTACAATTAGCAATCATGCCGCCAGTGAGTTTGCGAACGCTGTCAATCAGCCCACGGCTGATATGTCAGTCTCCCTGGAAGCTTATAGGAGAAGAAGGCGAAGGTTGATGAGGCCGCTTTTTTCGGCGTGGAAGATCGTGTTTCCCACAACCGCGCTAACCGGATTGGTAGGTGCGGGAATCCTGATCTACGCATTTGTTCAGAGTCTTATGCAACTGTAGTTTGCCGTGATTGGCTTGGCTACATCGCACCGCAATCCGGTGACATGAGGGCTGGTTCTTAGGCGGGTGGCCCGCCCGGGCCTCTTTTGCTCGTATGAAAACGGCCCCGCCCGAGCAAGAGAAGCTAGGACGGGGCACCCTTAGGTGCTTGCGTGCGCGCTCTTGATCAAACCACCCTTCCGGCCTGGCATTTCGCACCGCACGTACTTCTCGAGGGTGGCAACATCGTATGTACGCTGTCATCCTGAGCCGCGCGAGGGAGCCTGGCGACCGAGCGCGTGCGAAGGATCTGGAGGGTGCGCGTCGAGCCAACGCCGTTCGCTCAAGCCCTGCCTATATTAACGGCGATCTTGTTCAGGCATCTTCGAGATCCTTCGCGCAGCGCGCTCAGGATGACAGCGAAGTGGAATGACATTAAATCGGGGACCTCGGTCGTGCCGAGCTACATTCGGCCGCGCCCTTCGATTTCGCTCAGGGCAGGCTCTGGCGGCGCTGGCGCCTACTCCGCCAACCTGGACGACTAAACAAAAGCAAGATTCTTCGGGGCTCGAGCCCCTCAGAATGACAAGCATAAGAATGACAAGGATAAGAGGAGCGTTACGCCGCCAGAGGCGTAAGCCACCTCCGTTGTAAGGTGGCTTACTGTATGGACGGAAACCAACGACGGCGTGCAATTCTTACTTCGCCGGCAGGGAGAGCTCTTCGAGACGGGCGCCCTTCTTGGCGATGTAGAAGGCGAGGGCCTCAGTGGGCGCACTGGCGCTGGCGTTCTTCACGTTGTGCACTTCGCCGGCCACGGTGCTGAACGCCTCACCTGTCTTGAGAGTCTTGGGGGGCTTCCCCTGAACCTCCAGGACAGCCGAACCCTTCAGGATATACACAATCTCGGTGCCGGACTGGGTGTGCTTGCCGCTCTCTCCTCCGGGGGGCACGGTGCGGAGCACCAGGATGGCTTCCATCCCCTTGGCGCCGACCACCTCCGTCCGTTGCAGCACCTTGCCGCTCTTCAACCCTTCTTGGGCGCTCAACATCCGGCTGCCCAGCAAGCCCAGCACGACGCCCAGTGTCAGTGTGATCCCGAGCAAAAAATAGATGCGCTTCATGGAGTCTCCTTTCAGAAAGGCCCCGGATACTATCACGTTTGCGCGGGTGCCCCCGGGGTTTGCTGGCAGGCCGGGAGGTTCGCGTCGAGCGTCGCTCGGTGACAATTTCTGGTGCGGAGATCAAGCATGCAATTCTCGCCTCGGCGCGCTCGATGGGATCAGCAGTCGTTCATGCACTTGGAACGGTGCATCCTTTGGGTGTGCAAGAAATTTCACCTTCTTCGTCGCAAAGACTCCGTTGATGCGCTGTAACCATCCTTAAATCAATATCTTGTCTGCACGTTACTTTGGTAACCAGAATGCCACAGGCGAGGCATTCAATTGGGCCAAGCTGGAGTGGAGAACAGTTTGAATAGCATTCTCAAAGCCGCACGAGCGCTAGCTTTCGGCGCGTGCCGCCATCGGAGGATGGGATGGCCGATTTGGCTAGGCGGACACACCTACCGAGTTTGTCTGGATTGCGGTATCCAGCGGCTGTTCGATGAAGCGACGCTGCGCGGCTACGGCCCCTACAGCTACCAGATTCACGACGTCCTCGGGGGCCGTGGCAAGGAAGTCAGCAAGCGCCAGGTCGCCTAGCCCCAGCCTCGGGGCACAAGATCAAAAGACCGAAACTGCTCCACGCCCAATCTTCCGGACGCTGGCCGAGCCTTACTTCCCGTTCTTGCGCTTGATCTCGATGTTGAGGCGCTTGATCTTCTGATTGAGCGTGGAGAGCGGGATGTGGAAGCGGTCGGCGGCTTCGGTCTGGTTCCAGTGGCAGCGCTCCAGCATGTTGACGATGATGCGGCGCTCGCAGTCTTCGATGATGTCGAAGAGGCTGGCGTCGGGGCTGGAATCGAAGACGCGCGCGGCGGCGTCGCGTCCGGTCATGCTGGGCGGCAGCAGGTCGGCGCCGATCGCCGGGCCCGAGGAGAGCACCACCGCCCGCTCCACCACGTTCTCCAGTTCGCGCACGTTGCCGGGCCAGTCGTAATCCAGGAGCGGGCGCAAGGCGTCGGTGGAGACCTGCTTGGGCGGCTGGCCGTTCTCGGCGCAGAACTTCGTGAGGAAGTGCTCGACCAGCAGCGGGATGTCCTCGCGGCGGTTGCGCAGCGGCGGCAGCTCCAGGGTGATGACGTTCAGACGATAGTACAAGTCTTCGCGGAAGCGGCCTTCCTGCACCAGTTTTTTGAGGTTCACGTTGGTGGCGGCGATGATGCGCACGTCCACCTGGAGTTCGTGCACGCCGCCCAAGTGCATGAACTTGCGATCCTGGAGCACGCGCAGAATTTTGGCCTGGGTTTCCAGGCTCATGGTGCCGATCTCGTCGAGGAAGACGGTACCGCGGTCGGCCACCTCGAACAAACCCTTCTTGGAGGCGATGGCGCTGGTGAAGGCGCCTTTGACGTGGCCGAAAAGCGTGGATTCCAGCAGGTCAGGGGGCGTGGAGCCGGCATTGACCGGCACGAACGGCCGGTCCTTGCGCGGGGAGCTCATGTGGATGGCTTTGGCGATCAGCTCTTTGCCGGTGCCGCTTTCGCCCTGGATGAGAATGGTGGAGCGGCTGGGCGCCACCTGGCCCACCAGGTCGAGGATGCGCAGCATGGGTTCGCTCTTGCCCACGATGTTCTGGAAGTTGTAGCGCTGCTTGAGGGCGCGCTTGAGCTGGATGTTCTCTTCCTCGATGCGGCGGCGGGCGATGGCGGCGCGCACGTCGGCCAGCAGCTTTTCGTTCTCCCAGGGCTTCTGGATGAAGTTGGCGGCGCCCGCCTGCATGGCGTTGACCGCGTGCTCCACCGTGCCGTAGGCGGTGATCATGATGACGGCGAGCTGTGGGTCGCGCTCGCGGATCTCGGCCAGCACCTCCAGGCCGTTCTTGCCGGGTAGCGCCAGGTCGAGCAGCACCAGGTCGAAGGGCTGGCCGGCGATGCGCGCCAGGCCGTCCTCGCCGCTGGCGGCGGCATCGACGCGGTAGCCCTCCAGCTCGAGCAGCGTCTGGAGCGACTCGCGAATCTCGGACTCGTCGTCGACGATCAGGATCGACGCCGGAGCTACGCCTTCCTGACTGGCGGTTCCGGGTTGCAGCACTGCCACTTCAGCCATCAGAAATCCCTCACTGCCTCGCGACTGGGAACGCGACGGTTTTGGTTGAGGTTGTCTTCCTTCGCGAGCCGAAGGCGAGCGGAGGATCTGGCGAGAACGCCTGCACCACCTGAAGCGGTTGTGCGGACTCGTATGCCAGATTCTCCCGCCTCTCTTCGGTCGGCGGAAGAATGACAGTGGACGCTTGCTCGAGGTCTCATACACACTCGAATGCCGCGTCCTTGCCGAGCAAATCCTTCCACGAGCAAACGATTCACTCTCACACCGTGACCGCCTTTCTCACCCGCGGGAATTCCAGGTGGAAAGTCGTTCCGGCGCCGGGCTGGCTTTCCACGCGGATCTTGCCGGCGTGTTCCTGGATAATGCCGTAGGTCACCGACAATCCCAGTCCGGTGCCGCGGTTTTGGCCTTCCTTCGGCGCCGTTTTGGTGGTGAAGAAAGGATCGTAGATGCGGTTGACGTGCTCGGGCGCGATGCCCGAGCCAGTATCCGAGACGGTCACGCTGACCCCGGTCCCGTTAGCGGTGGCGACCCGCAACTGGCCGCCGCCCGGCATGGCATCCTTGGCGTTTAGGAACAGGTTCAGGAACACCTGCTGCAGGCGCCCGGCATTGCCCTGGATGGGCGGCAGCCCGGCCGCGAACTCGTGCTGCACCTCGATGCGCGCGGTCTTGAACTGGTGCTCGAGCAGGGTGAGGGTGTCGTGGATCACCTTGTTGATGTCGATCTCGCCGAACTCGGTGCCGCTGGTGCGCGAGAAGTTCAGCAGGCTGTTGACGATCTCGGAGGCGCGGAAGGTCTGGCGCGTGATCTTTTCCAGCAGCGCCGACTTCTTGTCATCGCCGGTGAGCTGCTTGGCCAGCATCTGCGCGTAGGAGGAGATCACGGCCAGCGGGGTGTTGACCTCGTGGGCCACGCCGGCGGCCAGCAGGCCGATGGACGACATCTTGTCGGCCTGCGACAGTTGCGCTTCCAGCGCCACCCGCTCGGTGATGTCGTCCACGATGATCAGCCGCCCGATCACGTGGAAGCGGCGCGTCACCAGCGGAGCAATGGCGATGTTGGTGATGCGCGCCTCGCCCGCCGGAGTCTCCAGGCGAAACTTGTAGAGGTTGTGGATGCCGGCGGTCTGCCGCACACGGTAGAAGTTCTCCACGAATGAGGCCGGCAAGATCTCGCTGAGGGCGCGCCCCAGGACCTCCGAGCGCGGCTTGGCGTACATGACCTCCATCTGCGAGTTCCAGGACTCGATGCAGTCTTCCAGGTCCACCGCCAACACGCCCACGCTGATGGACTCCACGATGTTTTCGTTGAAGTCCTTGAGGCGCTCGTACTCCAGCACCTTCTGCTCCAGCGAGGCATAGAGGCGGGCGTTCTGGATGGCGATGCCGATGTAGCCGGCCAGGGTCTGCAGCAACTCGACATCTTCGCTGGAGAGGAAGTCGCCCTCGATGGTCTTGCCCAGGCCGAGCACGGCGATGGTGCGGCGCTGCACCGTGCAGGGGATGTAGTAGTTGAGGTCGAGGCGGGCGATGGCCTGCTGCGCGGTGGGCGATGCGCGCAGCGCCTGATGCGTGTTCTCGTAGAACAAGTGCCCGGCCTCGAAGGGCTCGCGCTCGAGAAAGCCGAGATCGAGCGTCCCCGTGTCGGAGATGCCGAACGACTTGGCCAGGGTGAAATGCTCCCCGGGGTCCCCGGCAAGCCCGATTTTGGCTTGCTGGGGTGGTGGCTGCTCGGGATCGGCGAGGAAGACGGCAATGCGGTCCACCAGCAGGGTGCGGGAGAGGCGGTCGATCACCGAGCTGAGCATCTGGTCGAGGTCGGTCTCCGAGCTCAAGTCGCGGCCGAACTCGATCAGGGTGCGCCGGTAGTCGTAACGCTTGCGATAGAACACGCGGTCCAGGCGCTCCTGAATCCAGTTCTTCATGGGCTCGAACAGGAGCGCGGCCACGATCATGGCCACCACCAGCCCGGCGGGACCGGCGCCGGGCATGCGCGTGTGCACGATCTCGGCGGCCACACCCACGGCGCCGAAGTACAGACCCAGAATGGCGGCCGCGGCCAGGGTGTAGGCCATGCCGCGCTTGAAGATGATGTCCACATCCATCAGCCGGTAGCGGACAATGGCGTAGCCGAAGGTCAGCGGCAGGAACACCAGGGAGAAGGCCGAGACCGTCATCAGCGTGCTGGGCAGGGCGCCGGCCAGGAACGGCACCACATAGAACAGAGTGAAGGGCGTGATCGCCAGGATGGTGCCGCGCGTCACCCACTTGAGCTGCTGGCGCAGGATGGGCGTGTGCGCCCGCCGGTAAGTATTCCAGAAAACCACCGCGGCCACCGCAAACAGCGTGGCCAGATAGAACATCTCCACCCGATCCAGGTTCCAGCGCAGCACTTCGGTGGCGGCGCGCGTCCTCAGCACCCACAGGTGGAATCCCAGCAGCAGCAGCCCCGGCAGGTACACCAGCGGCACCACCCAGGGGCGCTTGCGGACAAACCCCTTGGGCTCCGGGAAGGTCAGCGCGAAGTGCAGGAACAGCGCCGGCTGCAGGAGCCAGGCCACCACGTTCGCCCAATAGATGCTCTGGTCGAACAAGCTCCAGTTCCCGACGTAATGGAACGAGTAGAAGACGAACGAAACCAGGCAGAAGACGTAAAAGTGTGTGGATTTGGGGGCGCTCCAGCGCCGCAGTAGGACGTAGAGGCCGATGCCCAGGTAGACGAGGGCGATCAGCCGCAGGCCGACGTAGAGCGACTTGTCCGCCGGCACCAGAATCACGGGGACATTCAGCGGGACTTCGTTGCGCACCAGCGAATAGGTGGCGCTGGTCCAAACGCCGACCCGGAAAATGCGCGCCGTCAACTGGGGAACGGCGTTGATGGTCTGGTTGTTGATGGCGACCAGTTCGTCGCCCTTCTTGATGCCCGCCTTCTCTCCCGGACCGCCCGGCAGCACCCGCTGCGCCCGCAGCCAGCCTTCGTGCTCCACCCACCAGACGCCGTCGTAGGGGACCTGGTACTGGAACTCCTTGCGAAAGTTCAGGACCGCGAAGATGACCGCCGTCAGGGTGAACAAGGCAAGAATCACGGCGGAAAAGCGGATTTGAAACTCTCGCGTCATGAGCGGCTGCGGCCGGCGTTCGCGCGGACGCAGGTCTCCAGGCGGGGTAGAGTGCAACTTCGGTTCCAGGGCAGTGCTCATACAGGCCAGGCTAACCGTATCATCTGCTGAGAGTTACAGAATTATAGTTGCATTCCCTGGGCAAAACTACAAATTTTGGAATCCACCTCTCAATTAATGGATATTGCTCCCGAAGTGCGGTGAGGCCGAATTTGGCGAAAAAGCGGGGAGTCCTGAAAGACTCCCCAATAACAGAAGCGACAGAGGCGATGTCAGTTAATTGGACGATAACTGCTGCACTCCGGTTGCCCGGCCTAAGGTTGTGAATCACTGGGAAGCGGGCTTGGAGGAAGGTCCCTCGCCCTGTAGTATCGCCTGCGCGGCCGAAGCAGGCCCCGGGGAGACAGGCCGGATGGGATCGTGGCTGTACAAAGTCCTGGCTGACCATTTTCGCGACTGGGGCTATTGGACGGTTCCGGCGGCGCTCTTGCTGGAGAACGCGGGCGTGCCCGTGCCCGGCGAAACCATCCTGCTGTTCGCCAGCTTTCTGGCCTGGTCCGAAGGCGAGTTGCACTTGCCCTACCTCATTCTGCTGGGGATAGCGGCTTGCACCCTGGGCGACAACCTGGGATATGTGGTGGGACGCTGGGGGGGACGGCCGCTGCTGGAGCGCTACCAGCACATCTTCCACATCCGCGACCGCACCATCCGCCGGGGAGAGCGCCTCTTCGAGCGCCACGGCGCTGTGACCATCTTTTTCGCCCGCTTCATCTTCGGGATGCGCATCATCGCCGGGCCGCTGGCGGGGGTGCTGCACATGCCCTGGCGGCAGTTCGTGCTCTTCAACTTCCTGGGAGCGTCGGTCTGGGTGACCACCATCTCGCTGGTCGGCTACTTCTTCGGCAGCGAGTGGGACCGGCTGGTGCACGTGATGGGACGAGTAAATCTGGTGATCGTGATCGTGGTGCTGGCGGTGCTGGTTTTCGCCTGGCACAGGTACAGGGAGAGGATGGCAGACGAGAAGGGATGACGAGGCGCTACGCGCTTGAAGTTATTCTACTGTACCCCACCTGAAAAAACTGCGTGCGCGTTCCTCAGCGTTTTTGGCGCGCGTTTGGTCCTGCTTGAGAGCTGCAAGAAATCCTTTGCCGCCTTCTTTAAAAGCCGTAGCGAAGCCTTCAACGTCCAGCACGACCGGCTCCAGCTTTGCGTTCAGCATAAGATTTACCCCATGCTGCCCTCGGAACTGGTAAAAGAGTTCGCGGGCTTTTCCTTCGTAGCCGAGTTCCGAGACCGAACTGGACGTGTGCAGTATTCCGCAACGCGCAGCGTAAAGATCAAGGGCCGTCAGCGATTCGCCGTCAACACTCCTCAGCGTTGTCAGGAGGTATTTCTCGCACCAATCTGTAAACGTCTTTCTCGTGGCAAACTTCTCGTCAGCACAAGCGTCCAGAAAGCCTAGAATGTCGATTCCTGAATACAACAGCGTAAGACTGGCCTCAACCAGCGCGGAATCGACACAGGTGGCGATAGCTCGAAGACGCTCCCTGAACCAGGACAGAACACGACTCCCGTTGTCACCGGCGTACACGAATTGCGCACCGAGGTTCACGACAACGAGATCAGCGGCGAGCGAGCACGAAAACGCGGCAGAAACGGCCGCGAGGCGATCTGGCCCTGGAAGCTCGCGTCCCAGCGGCCGGGGATGCGGTGCTGGCACTTGGGGCAGGCGCCCTCGGGCGTGAGGTGGTATCCCTGGATGAAGTACCCGTAGCGCTCGACCAGCAGCGTCTTGCAGTTCGGGCAGTAGGTGTTCTCCAGGTCTCCGACTTGGCCCGGCAAGTTCCCCGCATAGATGAAGCGCAAGCCCGCGTTGCGGCCGATGGCGGCGGCGCGCAGCAGGGTCTCCGGCGGCGTGTCCTCCGGGTCGGTCATTTTGTAGTCCTGGTGGAAGGCGGTGACGTGCCAGGGAATGTCGGGCGAGACGCCGGCCAGGAACTCCGCCATCCGCTTCAGTTCATCGTCGGAATCGTTGAAGCCAGGGATGAGCAGGGTCACGATCTCCACCCAGAAACCCAATTCGTGCAGCCGGCGAACGGTCTGGAGGATCGGCTCGATGCGGCCGCCGAGCTGGCGATAGTGGCGGTCATCGAAGCTCTTCAGGTCCACCTTGTATAGATCCACCCAAGGACGCAGGTATTCGAGCACCTGCGGAGTGCCATTGCCGTTGGAGACGAATCCGGTCTCGAGACCCGCCGCCTTTGCCTCCTGGAAGATTGCTACCGCCCACTCGCTGGTGATCAGGGGCTCATTGTAGGTGCTGACCACCACCTTGGCCCCCAGCTCGACCGCTTCGCGCGCCAGCGCTTCCGGCTCCACTGGGAGCGGCGGCGAAACCGCTTCCGGATCGCGCAGCGCCTGCGAGGTCACCCAGTTCTGGCAGTAGGAGCAGTGCAGGTCGCAGCCCAGCATGCCAAAGCTGTAGGCCAGCGCGCCGGGATGCGCGTGAAAGAACGGCTTTTTCTCGATAGGATCGCACTGCACGCCGCCTACGTAGCCCCAGGGGACGTAGAGCGTCCCGCCCTGGTTGTAGCGGACCTTGCACACGCCGGGCTGGCCTTCGGGAATCGGGCACTGGTGTCCGCAGGAGTAGCAGCGCACGCGGTTGCGGTCGAGCTTCTCGTAGAGCTCAGGCGCCGCTTCCCGGACGCTCTGGTCGAGAATCTGTTTCAAGGTAGCCATGAACAGGGCTCCTACCAGAGTTCATAACCAATCTTACTCCTCTTTGGGGAGTGTAGCGCCGGCCTCCGAGACGGCGGCGCTACATAGTGCTGGTCAGGTAAAATTCCTTACTTAGTTAGATGCGGCAGGCCATCCAATCGGCGCTTTCCGGGAACGAGCGCGGCGCGTGGGTACGCTTCTTCATCGCCCTCGCCGGGCTGGCGCTGGCCTTTGCTGCTGCGCTCTTCTCCACCGTCACACGTGAATCAGGCAATTTGCTAGCCACGGCCGTGCTGGCCTCTCTGGCACTGGTGCTGGCGGGCGTGGTGGCGGTGACCACCGTGCCTTACCTAGCGCGGCGGGTGGCAATTGTCCGCGTGCGCGATGCCTTGGACTACGACGTCACCCGCGAAGGGCTGGTGTACAGCCTGTTTGTGCTGGTGATTGGGGTCGCGGCGCTCAACACCGGCAACAACCTGCTGTTCATCGTGGTCTCGGCGATGCTGGCGGCCATTGTGGTTTCAGGAGTGGCATCGGCGAGCGTGCTGCGCGGGCTGGAGCTGGACGTTTCCGTTCCGGCGCACGTCTTCGCGGGTTCGACCGCCCTGGCCCGCTTGACCTTGCACAATCGCCGCCGGCGAGCACCCTCGTTCTCTGTCAGTGTGGTTCCACCCCGGCAGAAGAGGGGCGCCAAGCGCTGGCGGTGGGAGCGCTCGAGCTTCGGCTTCCCCTTCGACGCCGCACCCGACCGGCAATGGTTCCGCCTGCCGGACCTGGTGCTGCGGGCCAGGCGCGAGTCCGCGTCCGCGCCGGCGATCTTCAGCACACCGGTTTATTTCCCGTTTGTTGCCGCCAGGACCGCCGCCACCGCCGACGTGGACCTGCGCTTCGAGCGCCGCGGCCGCCACCAGCAGGAGAGCTTCGGCCTTGCCACCCGCTTCCCGTTCTCCTTCCTGGTGAAGACGCGGCGGATCGCGCTGGAGCGCGAGATCATCGTGTACCCCCCGGTCGAGCCGCCCGACGAGATGTTCGAGATCCTGCCCATGATCACCGGGGAGTTCGAGACATTCGTGCGCGGCCGCGGGCACGACCTCTACCGCATCCGCGAGCACATGCCGGAGGATTCGGCGCGCCATGTGGACTGGAAGGCGACGGCCAAGTCCATGTCGCTGAAGGTGCGCGAGTTCACGCGCGAGGACGAACGCAAGCTGCGCATCGTCTTCGATAATCCCGCGCCGGGCGTGGTCCCGGAGGCGGCCTACGAGAAGGCGGTGTCGCTGGCCGCGTCTCTGGGCTGGCACTTCGCCGAGGAGCCCACCGAACTCTCCTTCGCCGCGCCCGGGTATGGTGGCTGCGACGATGTTTACGAATTCCTCCGCTACCTGGCTCTGGTCGAGCCGGAGCCCGGCCAGTCCGTACTCGACCACCTCGAGGTCACCGACGATTACAACGTGATCCTGACGGCGCGCCCGCGCGGCAGCATCCCCACCCGCCTGTGGACGTGTTCGTACTTCGTGTTCATGAACCAGTAATCAGGAGTCAGGACTGCTTGTACTCTGGATCAGAACCGGGGTACGATGCAGACAAGCGCGCCCCCGAGTCTGCGGTGAACAATTCCAACGAAAGTCAGGGAGAGAGGATGCCATGAAGCGGCAGGGATCAGCAGTAAGTGTGATTGTTCTGGTAGTGCTGGCGGCGGCCCTCGCCAGCGCCGGCGAACATCACCGGAGAACCCACATACCGGCGGGAACGCAGATCGAGGTGCGGATCGTCGAGAGCCTGACCAGCGAGAAGGCCCAGGTGGGCGACGTCTTCCACGCCACGCTCACTGAACCTCTGATGGTCGAGGGCAGGGAGATATATCCCAAGGGCGCCGACGTTCTCGGGCGCGTGACCGAAGCGCATGCTTCGGGACGGCTGAGCGATCCCGGCGTGCTGGCGCTGGAGATCACCGAGATCAGCTACCACGGGCGCACTACGCCGGTGCACGTAGAGCCGTTCACCCTCAAAGGTGAATCGCACACCAAGAGCAACGTGACCAAGATCGGCGGAGGAGCAGTGCTGGGGGCGGTAATCGGCGGGATCGCCGGCGGCGGCAAGGGAGCGGCCATCGGCGCTGGTGTCGGCGGGGCTGCGGGCACCGGCGTAGCGGCAGCCACTGGCAAGAAGGAAGCCACCATCGAGTCGGAGGCCCTGCTGGCCTTCGTCGTGGCTGAGGACGCGCGGGGCACGGTCGAGCCGGTGGCCCCGGCGGGCGAGACCGCCAGAGATCCCGGTGATCCCAGCCTGCGGCACTTCAGCCTGCGCGACCAGCGGGTGATCCGCCGCTGCTTTTCCGAGCGCGCCTCCGCCTTGCCGGCGGAGCTGACCCGGCGCCACGACACGCCCTCCGACCGGGAACTGCAGCCGGGACAAGCGCTGGCGCCCTGGCTCCAGAAGCGGGTCCAGCCGCTGCCGGAGGTCTGCGAGAACGAATTGCCCCGGCTGCCGCGTGACCTGGAGCGCGTGGTGTACAACCGGCGGGTGCTGCTGCTGGACGCCGACAGCCGCATCCTCGACAGCTTTGACCTCGACAAGTAGAATAATCACCCCCTGCCGCGTGGGTGGGAGCGGGGGGAGGTGGCACATGTCGAAGATCTACGACCTGATCAAGGACAACGAAACCCACACCGTCACGGCGGACCAGACCGTGCTCGAGGCCTCGCGGCAGATGGTGGCCAATAACATCGGCGCCCTCCCGGTGCTGCGCGAGGGCGAACTGGTCGGCATCTTCTCCGAACGCGACATCATGAAGCGGGTAGTGGCCGAAGGCCGGGATCCGGCGCGCACCCGCGTGTCCGAGGTCATGACCGCCCATCCTCTCACCGTGGACATCCGCGACAGCATCGAGCACTGCATGGTGCTGATGAAGCAGCATGGCTTCCGCCATTTGCCGATCTGCGACGGGAAGAAGCTGAAAGGGATCGTGTCGCTGCGCGACATCCTCCTGCGCGACCTGACCGAGAAGGATGAAGAGGTCCGGATGATGCGCGCTTACATTCACGGGAGCTAGGGCTCGCCGCAGGAATGCCGCCCCTCCCGCGGAGGGGCGGCATTCTTCACACCAACTTCTCCGCCTTCGCCACGTCGGAAACCCCCAGCACGATCAGCGCGCGTTGCTCGCCTTTCACGATCGAGCCGTAGGCATAGAGAATGTTGACGTCGGCGTCGGCGAGTTTGCGGGTCACCTTGCCCAGCGCACCGGGCCGGTCGGTGATGCGCAGCGCGATGGCGTCTTCTTCGCGGTAGGGAAGCTGCATCGTCTGCAGCACTTTTTTGGCTGCGGCATGAGGGGTGGCGACCATGCGGAGGCCGCCGGGTTGCTCAGGCGCCGCCATGATAGCGGTGATGTTCACAGCTTTGCTGGCCAGTTCGGAACAGATGGTGGCCAGGGTCCCGGGCTTGTGTTCGGCTTGAATCAACAACTGGGTGATGCGGGCCATGCGTGCCTCCAGAGTTCGAAGAAGGCAAGAGTGCAGCACATCATCCGGTGCCAGTCAACTCCGGATTCTTTGCCCGCTGGCGCAGGGCTTCCGACAACTGCTCGGGATCGTGGACCGGGGGCTGGCAGGTGAACTCCGAGCACACCACCGCCACCGGCTGGCCGGCCTTCACCTCCGGCAGGTGGGGGATGGTTTCGGCGAGCGCGGGCGGCAGGTTCTGCGGCGCTGCTTCGTTCTCTCCCGGAATTCGCAGCACCGACTTGCCCAGCGCGAAGCCGGCGACCGCAGCAGCGTAGAGCTTGTCCGCCGGCTCGCCGCCGCCCACGACCACTACCTGCGTGTGCGGCGCGCTGAACAGGCAGGCTGCGATGCCGTAGGTGCCGGCGAAGATTCCATACTGTTCGGCCATGCCGGCAAAGACTTCCAGTGTCTGCTGCGCTTTTTCGCGATAGCTCTGGTCGTGGGTGTAGGCGTACAGCCGCAGCAGCGCGATGGCGGCGGCAGAGTTGCCGGCGGGCGTGGGCGAATCCTGGAAAGGCTTGCGGCGGGCGGCGAGCGCCCCGATCTCCGCTGCGGATGCGCTCTTCTCAACATCGAAGAATCCGCCGCCCGCAGTGTCGTAGAAGCGCTCAATCATGGCGTCGCCAATACGGCGGGCGAAAGTGAAATAGGTCATGTCGGCCGTGGTCTCGTAGGCGTCGAGACAGGCGATGGCGGTGAAAGCGTAATCGTCCAGCAGCCCGGGAACGTCGCGATGCTTGGCGTCCGGGTCGGAATAGGCGACCACGTGCTTCAGCCCCGTCTCGGGCTTCCACGCTTCCGCCAGGATGCGGTCGAGCGAGCGCAGCGCGAAGTGGCGGGCGTCATCGAGTTGCAGCACTCGCGCAGCATCCAGATAAGCGGAGACGCAGAGCGCGTTCCAGTTCACGTACACCGTTTTGTCAACGTATGGAGTCGGGCGCTTGAGGCGCGCGGCGAGCATCTGCTGTTTCGCGGAATCGAGCAGCGCGCGGACACGCTCGGCGGGCGTGCCCATGCGGGCGGCGATCTCCTCCGCCGCAGCCCGCACGTGCAGCACGTTCTTCTGCGGGTTGTGGTGCATCTCGCCGATCTCCGCGATGTCGTAGTGATAGCTGGCGGCCTTGAGTTCGTCCTCGCTGAGCACGGAGCGGGCTTCCGCGAGCGTCCAGGTAAAGTAGTCGCCGTCGTCTTCCATGCCGATGTCGGCATCCTGCGAGGCGTAGAAGCCGCCGTGCTCGCGGTCGCTGAGCACCTCGTCCATCCAGCGGATAATGTCGCGCGCCACCTCGGCGAAGAATGAGTCGCGCAGTACCTGGAAGCTGTGCACGTAGTTCTTGAGCAGCTCCGAATTGTCATAGGACATCTTCTCGAAGTGGGGCACGACCCAGCGCTCGTCCACCGAGTAGCGATGGAAGCCGCCGGCGAGCTGGTCGTAGACGCCGCCGCGCGCCATGCGGGTGAGCGTGGTTTCGATGACGGTCTTCAGGTGCGGCTCGCCTGCGCGGGCGTAGCGATCGATCATCAGGTCGAGAATCGAGGCGTGCGGAAATTTGGGCGCGGTGCCAAAGCCGCCGTGCTCCACGTCGAACAGGCGGGTCGCCGAACGCACGATGCTATCAACGATCCCGGGAGAGAACGCCGTCGAGCGCCCGGCGAAGGACTCCGCCTGCGAGAGCGCCTTCATTACCAGGTCGGCCTGCTCGCGGACGTCGGAATGTTTTTCGCGGAAGGCGGCGGCAATGGCCTCGAGCACGCGCTTGAAACCGGGGCGCCCCATGCGCTCGTCGGGCGGGAAGTAGGTGCCGCCGTAGAAGGGCCTGCCGTCGGGGGTGAGGAAGGCGGTGAGCGGCCAGCCTCCCTGGCCGCTGATGGCGGAAACGGCGGCTTGGTAGCGGCTGTCGATGTCGGGGCGCTCGTCGCGGTCTACCTTTACCGCGATGAAATTCTGGTTGACGATGCGGGCCACCTCGGGATCGTCGTAGGACTCGTGGTCCATCACGTGACACCAGTGGCACCACACCGCGCCGATGTCCAGCAGGATGGGCTTGTTCTCGCGCTGCGCCGCGGCGAAAGCTTCCTCGCTCCACTCGTGCCAGCGGATGGGCTGGTGCATGGCGGAGCGCAGATACGCCGAAGCTGCTTGCGCCAGCGCGTTGGTGGCCATATCTGGACAAGTCTACAAGAAAGGATCGATGCAGAGGGCGTTTGCGTGGTCCGTAGCGGGTCAGCTTCCGGTTGAACCTGTTACACGCCTCGGGGATTACTTGTGGAATGGGGATTTTTCAACAGTGAGGCGGGAATCGCTTCAGAAACCAGCCTGACTCGGGACGAGAGTCTGCGCAGTCACTCGCCTGAGCCGACGGCTGGACGGAAAGGCCGTGGGTACCAGCGGGGATTCGGCAACGAGGGCGAATCGGTAACCCGCAGACACGGGTGCGGGCGCTGGCCACTGCGGATCAAGAAAGACCGCGGCGCAACAATCGGGGGAGACCCAGAGGGGGGAGGTGGTCGCCGGTCTCCAAGAGCTTGGCGCCAAGCGCCTGCCCGCCTAGGGCTAGGAAATCGCGTTGCTGAGCTTGCTGCCGATCTTGCTGAATGCGTTATTGATCTCGGTCGCGACGTAGTTCATCCCAGCAATCGCCGCAAAGGCGATCAGGGCGGCTATCAGAGCATATTCGATGAGGTCCTGGCCGGACTCATCCTGGTGCAATCCGGAAAGAATCTTTGCAAAATCCTGCATTTCTCCCCCTTGTCAGTTTCAGGAAGCTTTAACGGGCAATCCTCGTACCAAGGCCAGCTTTGGCCTGGCAAGATGATGGCCTGATTTATCAGTGGCTTACGGTGAAGAGATGAGGGTCTCCGGCCCCGGCGTCCGGCTTAGATGCAATTCTTTGCGCCTAGCGTTATTGACCATGCCGTTGCCGATAACACCTCAGAAATGGCTCCGGTAGTCGGCCGGGACACGCGATCCCAGGTCGCTGGCGATATGGCCATTTATCAACAGCAATCGGCAGAGGGCACATAGCTACATGCAAGTCTGGTTTCCGCGAACAGGATTCGGGCAGCGCGGATGGGCGGACTGCGCTCGCGTGATCGTTGCAAGCAGCCGAGCGGTGGATCAACTAGTGGTCAAGGCCTGGCGCCTGCCGAGGTCCATCAACTTCCCTCAGTCGCTTCTCCGGGTTCAATGTGGTGCTGCCGATGTCAAGGTGGGCTTTGGGGTCGGGTCGGCGCATGTCGATGCTTCCCTGGAAATAAGCGCCGTCCTCGATGCTGATTCGCCTGGCGGCCACCTCGCCAACCAAAGATCCGCCGCTGTGAATTTCCACAAGATCGCTGGCTGTAAGTTTCCCTTGCAAGGTCCCCCGCACGATCACTTCGCCCGCCTGCACATCCGACATCACCACTCCATCTCGCCCGATGTTCATGTGGCTGCCAGGCAAGGAGATCTGGCCCTCGATTCGGCCTTCGATGTGAATTGGTTCTGAACCGCTTACCTCGCCCTTGATGAGCAGCAATTTCCCGATGTATGTGCTTCGTCCGTTGTAGGGTGTGTTGTTAGCTGTTGGGAGTGCGTTCCCGTACATGGGTTTTTGCACCGATGGCTGCGACGGATTGCTCGTCGGACGCGATGGGCTCCACATGGGCGTGTCTCCTCGACGTGGCTGGCAACCCGTTTTTACCCGGAGTTTTGCCCCTTGTATAGGTCTCATGCGGGCATGGCCAAAATCCTCTTCACGCAGCCAACCACTGAAACCGCTGTAATCCCAGAGCAACGGCTGAATGCAGTCCGGGAGGCGCGCACCTGGTCTGGACAGCGCTATCGGGTTGAACGAAACCCACTGCTGCCGAAGGATGAGAGCACAACCTCCTTCCTCAGTTTCCTGACAAGGGGCACCTCGTCGCCTTGATCCTCTGCCATCGCCAAAGCCATTGTCCCGGGCTCTGCCTGCGACCGCCCACCCCACCGCCGTGCGCCTGGCCCTTCGCCGAATCCACACCTGGACTTTCGTAATTTCTAGCGGTGAATTGTCAGGAACTAACATGCGCTCATGGCAACCGAAGCTGCAATCAATACCGCATCACCAGAGCGTCGTTGGCATCGTCATCAGTTGACGGTACCGGTGCGAGTCACGATCGAAAAATCCCCGCATGTCAATGTGATGAACACTCGTGGCTCGCAAATAAATAACGGAGGTTTCATGGTCCGCGCTGATACGGAGCTGGCGATTGGGGATGAGGCCGAGATCAAGTTCACGCCTCCCCACTTCTATCCGTTTGTCAGATTAAAAGGCGTGGTTCGCAACCGCACGGGAGACCTTTACGGGGTAGAGTTCCTGTCGAGAAGCGCGACAGAAACAAGGCAACTGGATCTCTTCCGGCACATCTTGTTGCGGTGGAATGCCTCCAGGGAATCTCTGAACAAGCACTGTTTCTGAGGCAGTGGATGAAAAGCAGTGGACGATTCAGACCGGTTGCACTGAGTTCTGTACGGATATCCGACCGCTCGAGTCGCCACGCTGAGAGCGTCAACAGCGCTGGACATGGAAGGGCTGGATTCAGTTGACAGCCACGCCCCCAAGGAGCAAACTTCCCCAACTCCTGAGACGGGCCCTTCCAGTATGGACCAAGCGCACGCAGAACGTTGCCACACCTGCCAACGCGTACCGCTAATATTGCTCCAGTACTCTCAAGGATTCTTGGTGCGTGTCCGGGCGGGCTGTCTATGTGGTAGCAGAAGCGTTTATTCGCAGCCAAAGCAAGCATTGGGTGGTGGCGTCGACGACGCTCCTCAAGCATTGAGCCTCTCGCGTTCTGTCCCGCGGGCGAACCTTACGAGGGTCAGATTTCCGTAGGGCTACCGGAACCGTCCTTGTCACTTGAAACGTACCTCTTCCTCCCATACTGTCGCATGGCGACTGGTGTCGCGCAAGCTTATGCCTTCAGAACGACGCCATGGTTCGCGGTGTGCCGTCCAACCCTCCGCGTACGTCTGGTGGGGATCCGATCACAAAGCAATCATTAGGAATGTTGGTAACGAGGGGATTGGGATCCTAGGCTCGTCTGTCCCCAAGTGTGACTTTGATGTTGACCTACCGCTTAAGCTGGTCTCGAAGGCGGGCATTCTCAACACGCGGGGCAGGGTCGCCTGGACGAATGATACCGGCGAGGCCGGAATCCACCTCCAACTGCAGGAATGGCGAGTGTATTTTCAGCGGTGGCGCTGCCTGAATGAGAAACCGGCCTCTGCCGTCGAGCCAATCGCGATGCAGGCAACTTCGGCCGCGCTGGCGTCTACCGTTCTCGCGCCATCGCAAACTGTGGGCGATGTAGATTATGAACACGGGTTACGCGAGTTGAGGGCGTGCTGGCTGCGCAACCTGGAGGCAGACCTTGAGGCAGAACGGGTTCGGGCTGTCCGAATCAGGCACCTCGCCGCCATCACCTTGGCGGGCCTGATTTGTGGGGGTACCATCTGGGCGCTAAGGGGCAGATCGTCACACTTCGGCTCGCCAAGCCCACCCCCGAGTACCGCATCCGAATCCCCACAACCAACGGCATCTCCCACCGAGGCTACGGCGGCACCGGTGCTATCTCTGCAACCGCCAGCCCCGGCAGTGTCCTTACCGGTGGTCGACGCGCAGTCGAGAGCGGCATTGTTAGAAGTGCTACCAGGGATCAGCTACGAATCCGGTCCAAACTTTGCCCGCTTTTTTATCGACGTGCGGGAGTACCTTAATTTGCACGCCGTAGCTCTCAAGAATCCTGACCGCATCTACGTCGACGTTCCGAAGTCTGCTGCAAGGGTAAGACACAAATCCGTCGACATGAACAACGATTTTGTGCGGCGAATCCGCGTATCGTCGAGAGGCGGCGGGGTCACCAGGGTCGTTCTGGATCTGAAATGCTCTTGCACCTACCGTTTTCAACCTCCGTCCGGCCCGCAACACTGGGTACAAATCGAAGTCCGGCCGCGCGCCGCGGAAACCGCACATCTACACACGAGGCCCCTCTCCTGACGCGGCGCCGCTAACCCTCCGTATCCATCTGGCCGATCGCGCATGGCAGCCCAGTTGCCTGGCTCGTGCCCGCCATTCCTTGGAAAGCGCCAGGGCAAGGACTGGCAATTGTTAGTGATCCTGCGCACAGGTAACGGGTACCGAGGCAACGACATGGATGGCGGATTAGGGCGTACTGCCAGGCAGACCTTCAGACACGGGAAAGCCAGTTGGCGTGAACAGCCGTTATCACTAACTACCCGCTCATCAGTCTCTTCGCCACCGTGCAATACAGCTCCACGGCCTGGTGCAACTGGCGCTTCTCCACCCGCTCGTGCTCGGTGTGCGCCACCTGGATGGAGCCGGGCCCGAGCAGTACGGGTTCACCCCAGTTGGAGAGCCGCGGGATGTCTGTGGTGAATGCCGCCACCATGGTGGGGATGTCGTGCACGGTGCGGAGCCGGACGAAGGGGATCTCCAGCACAAACGCAACCTCGGCGCGGTTGCCCACGGTTTCGACGATGCGGCGCTTCAACTCGTCGGAGGGACCGACCAGGCGGTAGAGAAGGTGGGCGCGCGCGAACGCCGGCACGACGTTGGGGGCTTCCCCGCCTTCGATGATGCCGATATTCAGCGTGCAGGGCCCGATCTCGGGGTCGGTGGGCAATTCCATCAGGCGCAGGCGCTGGAGCGCGCCCAGCAGCTTGTCGATGGCAGACTCGCCCAGCTCAGGATAGGCGGAGTGCGCCATCCGCCCGCGCGCGACCAGTTCGACGCGCAACGTTCCCTTGGACGCGATGGCGATACGATTTTCTGTGGGCTCGCCGTTGATGAGGAAGCGCGAGCCCGGGGCCTGCTGGTTGGCAACAGCCGCTCCCTGGCTGTCGCGTTCCTCACCCACGACGAACAGCAGTGCGGGCGAGGGGCCGCCGGAATCCTGGCGCAGGCGCGCGGCGGCGGCGATCTGCGCGGCGATGATTCCCTTGGCATCGCAGGCGCCGCGTCCGTAGATGTGATCGCTGTCCTCCGATGAGGGGATGAACGGTGGCACCGTATCCATGTGCGTCGAGAAGACCACGTCCGGCTTGCGCCCGGGAACGGTGGCGTACACGTTGAAGCGTTCGGGCGCGACTTCCATTCGCGTGGCCGCGTAGCCGAGCGCAGACAGGTGCTCGAGCAGGAATTGGCCGACGGCGCGCTCGTTGCCGCTGATGGATTCGATGTCCACCAGGCGGCGGGTGAGGGAAGCCACGTCCATGGGGCAGAGGATATCAGAGGACAAAAAACCCACCCTTGGCAAAGGCGGCCAAGGGTGGGCCACCCTCGACAAGGCTACTCGGCCTTCATGCCCATCTGCTCGATCATCTTGCGCTGTTCCGCTGTCCAAGTGCCGGACATATCGCCGTGCTGAACTAGCATCTTTTTCTGCTCCCACATGGCCTTGTTGGTGCTGATCTCCTTCACGTTGGCTTGGCGGCCGGAGAGGTCCCACTCTCCGATGCCCTTGTCGTGGTATTTGAACACGACGTTGTCCACGTAGGTGATCTTGTTGCCCCAGAGGTCCATGGCGGGGAGGGTGTGCAGCGGCTTGCCGTCCTTGCCGCGCTTCATTACGCCCTTCTCCTCCAGGATTCCGGGGATGGTGAGCGTGTAGGTGTTGTGGTCGGCCGATTCGGTGAACTCGATGGGGACCACCTTTACATTTTCTATCTTGGGCGGGTTCCAGGCGAACATGAAAGCCAGCATCTGCTTGAACGCTTCCCGTTGCTCGGGTGTGGTTTTCTGGTCAAAATAGATGGTGCCGCGGACCTTGCTGGGGTCCTTGTCGATCAGGTCACCGACCACCACCGCCTTGAAGCCGTCCATCTTGACGTTGCCGAAATGGCCGTGCTTGATGTAGGCGAAGTCGGCGGCGTCGCAGCCACCGTGCGTGGGATGTCCATTGGACCGGCACGGGCACGCATACGCTGTGCAGGCGCACTCGGTAAAGCTGATCCCATGCAGTTCGAAGTCGGGTATGGTCTTCTCCGTTTGCTTCTGCTCCGAGAGGCCGGTCACGGCGACCAAGGCCATGGCGAGCGTCAAAGTGACTGCTATGCTAAGTCTGGTCATTGTCCTCACCCCTTTGATCAGAAGTCTGTTCCCAGTCGCGAAAGCTTAGGTCGGTTTGGTGGATACGTCAAATGCCGAATTGAGGTCTTTGTTGCTGGATGGCCCCGCAGGCAAACTGGAAGCCCTGCTGAACGCGGGTGCGCCCGGTGCCACCCACGCCGGCCTGGTCTGCCATCCGCATCCCCTCTACGGCGGCACCATGCACAACAAAGTCGTCTTCCACGCTATGAAGGCGCTACGCAGCTTCGGTTTCCCGGTGCTGCGGTTCAATTTCCGCGGCGCCGGCCGCAGCCAGGGAGAGCATGACGAAGGCCGCGGCGAAATGGACGACGTGCGCGTGGCCCTCAACTGGCTCGAGCGCAAGTTCCGCCGGCCCATTGTGTTTGCCGGCTTCTCGTTTGGAGCGTCGGTCGGATTGCGGGCCTGTTGTCCCGACGCGCGAGTGGTGGCGCTGATCTCGCTGGGAACGCCGGCCGTTTTCGACGGGCGGGCTCACAGGTTTCGTTTTCTCGAGAGTTGCGCCAAGCCCAAGCTGTTCATCAGCGGCACCCACGATGACTTCGGACCGCCCGGCGTATTGGAGGAGATCGTCGAGCGGGCCGCGGAGCCCAAATGGCTGGTGCGGCTCCCGGGAGATCATTACCTTGCGGGGCATCTCGACCAGATGCGGCAGGCGATCGAGCAGTGGGTGGGAAAGACGGTGGTCGCCACTTGATTTGGAAAGTCGCTTCTTTCGGAGGGACGCGACTTTCAGCCGCGCCGCACTCGAAGAAGAAAAGAATTGTCATTC
>JAHFUA010000051.1 GCA_023265315.1 Acidobacteriota bacterium
CACCTTGGGGTTGTTCTTCCCCAGCACTTTGGTGATGGCCGCCGTCAGCGTGGTCTTGCCGTGATCGATGTGCCCGATCGTCCCCACGTTCACGTGCGGCTTCGTGCGATCAAATTTTTCTTTGGCCATTTCTTCTTAGCTCCGTCAGTCAGGGGCCTCGGCCCCTTCTGGAAATCGTGCCGTCCCTACGGGACTCGATATTCCTTTATCCGCTTACCCAGGGCTTCCGCCCTGGGCTAATCTATTCCGGCCCTACGGGCCTGATTTACCTGCTCACCGTCTTTCCCTGCACCCGCGCGATGATCTCCTCGGCCACCGAACGCGGCACTTCTTCATACCGCGCGAAGTGCATGGAGAAGGTTGCCCGGCCCTGGGTGCGGGAACGCATGTCAGTGGCATAGCCGAACATCTCCGACAGAGGCACATGCGCGCGGATGACCTGCGAGCCCGCACGGTGATCCATGCCCTCGACGCGCCCGCGACGCGCGTTAAGGTCGCCGATGATGTCGCCCATGTACTCCTCGGGGACGACCACCTCGACCGACATCATGGGTTCGAGCAGCACTGGCGATGCCCGGCGCGCCGCTTCCTTGAAGGCCATCGAGCCGGCGATCTTGAAAGCGATCTCGCTCGAATCCACCTCGTGATAGCTGCCGTCGTAAAGCGTGGCCTTGACGTCCACCATTTCATAGCCGGCGAGGACACCGCCTTCCATGGCCTCGCGAATGCCCTCGCTCACCGGCTTGATGTACTCCTTAGGAACGGCGCCGCCGGTGATATCGTCCACGAACTCGTAGCCCTTGCCTGGGTTGGGCTCGATGCGGATCTTGACGTGCCCGTACTGGCCGCGGCCGCCGGTCTGGCGGATGAACTTGCCCTCGGCCTCGGCGGCCTTGCGGATGGTCTCGCGATACGCGACCTGCGGCTTGCCCACGTTGGCCTGCACGCTGAACTCGCGCATCATGCGGTCCACGATGATCTCGAGATGCAGCTCGCCCATGCCGCTGATGATGGTCTGGCCGCTGTCGGGATCGGTGTGAACCTTGAACGTGGGGTCTTCGTTCGCCAGCTTGGAGAGCGCCACGCCCATCTTTTCCTGGTCGCCCTTGGTCTTGGGCTCAACCGCCACCGAGATGACCGGCGCCGGGAAATCGATGGTCTCCAGCACGATGGGGTGCTTCTCGTCGCAGATGGTGTCGCCGGTGGAAATGTTCTTGAGGCCGACGCAGGCGCAGATGTCGCCGGCGTAGATCTCGCTGATCTCCTCGCGCTTGTTGGCGTGCATCTTGAGCAGCCGCCCGATGCGCTCGCGCCGCTGCAGGCGCGGGTTCCACACGCTGTCGCCGGTCTTGATCTGCCCCGAATACACGCGGATGAAGGTAAGCTGGCCGACGAACGGGTCGGTCATGATCTTGAAGGCCAGCGCCGAGAGCGGCTCGTTGTCGTCCGCCCTGCGAATGACCTTTTTGTCGGGATGATCGGGATCAGCGCCTTCCACGGGAGGGATTTCGATGGGCGATGGCAAGAAATCCACAGCGGCATCGAGCAGCGGTTGCACGCCCTTGTTCTTAAAAGCGCTCCCGCAGATCACCGGAAAGAGCTTCAGGGCGATGGTCGAGCGGCGCAGCGCCTGGCGCAGCTCCTCGGGTGTGATGTTCTCCCCTTCCATGTACTTGTGCAGGAGGCCGTCGTCGCTCTCCACGATGGTCTCGACCATCTGGCTGCGGAAAGCGTTGGCCTTCTTCTTCAGCTCTGCGGGGATGGCTTCGGTTTCGTACTCGGCGCCCAGGGTCTCGTCCTTCCAGATGATGGCTTTCATCTCGAACAGGTCGATGACCCCGCGGAAGCTGGCTTCCTGGCCGATGGGGAGCTGGATGGCGATGGGGCGGGCGTTGAGGCGCTTGCGGATAGTGTCGATGGCGTGCTCGAAATCGGCGCCCATCTTGTCCATCTTGTTAATGAAGCAGATGCGCGGGACGCCGTACTTATCGGCCTGGCGCCAGACGGTCTCCGACTGCGGTTCGACCCCGTGCACGGCATCAAAGACGGCGACGGCGCCGTCGAGCACGCGCAGCGAGCGCTCCACCTCGGCGGTGAAGTCCACGTGGCCGGGGGTATCGATGATGTTGATGCGCTCATCACGCCAGGTACACGTGGTCGCTGCGGAGGTGATGGTGATGCCACGCTCCTGCTCCTGCGCCATCCAGTCCATGGTCGCCGTGCCTTCATGCACCTCGCCCAGGCGGTGCGTCCTGCCTGTATAGAACAGGATGCGCTCCGTGGTCGTGGTCTTGCCGGCGTCGATGTGCGCCATGATGCCGATGTTGCGGCATCGCGATAATGGGACTTGTCTCGGCACTTAAACTTTCCTTACCCCAAACCTATTCGTTGGTCGTCGGCTGTCGGTCGTAGGCCGTCGGCTAAAAACCAACGACAGCCTCACCAGCGATAATGCGCAAACGCCTTATTAGCTTCCGCCATCCGATGCACGTCTTCCTTCTTCTTGATCGCCGCGCCGCGGTTGTTGGCGGCGTCCAGCAACTCGTTAGTGAGCTTGTCCACCATGCCCTTTTCGCCGCGCGCCCGGCTGTAGCTGATCAGCCAGCGGATGGCCAGCGAGGTGCGCCGGTCGGGATTCACCTCCACCGGGACCTGGTAGTTGGCGCCGCCCACCCGACGCGTCTTCACTTCCAGCAGCGGCTTGCAGTTCTCCACCGCCTTCTTGAACAGCTTGAGCGCCTCGTCGCCGCCCTTCTCCTGGAGCTTCTTCAGCGATTCGTAGAAGATGCTCTGGGCGACGCTCTTCTTGCCGTCCCACATCATGCAACTGATGAACTTGTTCACCAGCGGCGAGTCGTAAACCGGGTCGGGCGCGACTTCGGTCTTGCTGATATGTCCTTTTCTCGGCATTTGTAGCTTCTAGCTCCTGGCTCCTAGCTTTTATCTCGGGCCTTGCGGGGCGACGCTCTCAGCTCCGCCCCAAAAACTCGCCTGCTCGCGACTCGCGACTCGCGACTACGCTTTCGGCCGCTTGGCTCCATATTTCGAGCGGCCCTGCTTGCGGTTAGCCACGCCCACCGTATCCAGCGTGCCGCGGATCACGTGGTAGCGCACGCCGGGCAGATCCTTCACGCGGCCGCCGCGAATCAGCACGATGGAGTGCTCCTGCAGATTGTGGCCGACTCCGGGGATATAGGTGGTGACCTCGATCCCGTTGGTCAGGCGTACGCGGGCCACTTTGCGCAACGCCGAGTTCGGCTTCTTGGGCGTCTGCGTGTACACGCGCGTGCACACGCCACGCTTCTGCGGGCACGCCTGCAGCGCCGGACTGGCCGTCTTATAGTGCGGCCGGTGTCGTCCCAGGCGCACCAACTGATTGAATGTAGGCACTCTTCTCAACTCCTTTGCACGCACACACGCGGGCACATCGATCCTTTTTGAGGACTGGCGCGGCTTCCGCCGAGCCATACTTCCCCGCAGCGCAGGGAGATTCGGTGGTTTCCTTATGGTGGACCGGCGACGGTGGCTTTCAGACCCCGAGGGGCTAAGCTCCGTTTCGCCTGCCTCGACCTGCATACCCTTGCGCGCGGCGCAAGGCAGCGCAGGTTCGTTTCAGCGAGGACGCCCTAATGACGGACCCGACTGCTGTCCTCGGGCGCGTGTCATCTACAAGGTAGAAACACAGGCACCATCAAGCTGCTCGCAGAACCTCTCGAATATAACAACTCTCCAGGTGAGCGTCAACCGCATGCACTCCGGCGGGGTTGACGTTGCGAATACTATCTTGAAGGCAATCCGCCAGCCCGCCCGACTTGTCACCAGCTCGCGCGCGCGTAGCCGCCCCGAACCGTCTTCGCCGCCGCCCGGGAGTTGCCGAAACAATCTCCAGCTTCTACACTGGCAAATCCCCCGACTGCAATCGACCAGTGAGGGAAAGGCACGCCTTGGGATTCCCGGGCGTGGAGGGCACATGCGGCGGTTCGTGGTTCTGGGTACGGACGTCCTATTATTGCTGATCATTGGAACGGTATTCCTGGGGTGCGGCGGTGGCGGCGGGGGAACCAGCCCGGTGGCCAGCATCACCCTGTCTCCCACCAATGTGTCGCTCAACCGCGGGGCTGCGGCCCAGCTCACGGCGCAAGCCCTGGACGCCAACAACAACCTTGTCGCCACCCCCACCCTGGCCTATCACTCCAGCAATTCGGCAATCACGGTGTCCAGTAACGGTTTGATCTGCGCCGGGCAGTGGGACGCAAACTTCATCAAGTGCCAGACCACCGACAACAACAACAATCTGCTTCCACTGGGCAGTGCCAGCATCACCGCCACCGCTACCGTGAACGACAAAACCGTCACCAGCAGCGCCGTCGTGGTCACCGATCACGAGCCGATCGACAGCGTCCAGGTGAGTCTGTCGGGCAGCATCCCAAGTTGCGCCGCGCCCGCCGCGAACGCTTGTGTCTCACAAAGCGGTACCGCGCCATTTAAACTCCAGGCTTTCAGCAACGATCCGGCGGCGTGCCAACGCATCACTGGGTCGCCCGCGGTCCCCTGCCAGGTTCCTAGTAGCACAGTCGGGAGCGTCAACTGGCAAGTCTCTCCGGCGCAGGTCGCCACCGCCGACGCGGCCATCCACGCCGCGACCGATCCCGTCTGCGTGACCGCGGCCGCTCCCGGCCTGGGTGCGGTTGCGGGATCGGTCGGCATAGCGGGCTCGGCGGTCTCCGGGTCGGTCCCGTTCACCACCTGCGCCGTGGTGAGCATTCATGTCCACCAACAGAACCCGACGCCCACCCCGCCGGACACCGCCACCTCCTTCACGGCACCGGTTGGCGGGACCGTGCCTCTGGTGGCGGATGTTAAGGATACGCTGGGCGCCACGCTGACCAGCACCCTCGCGCTCACGTGGCTGACTTCCCAGCCGGCGCTGGCCAGCGTCAGCCCCAGTACAGCCCAGGGGGCAATCGTCCAGGCTGTGGCCCCGGGGACCGCGTCGATCACCGCTGCCTGCCTGCCGCCGGCGTGCAATGTCAACTTGAACCAGGCGGTCTACAGCGATGATGTAGTTACCGCCAACATCACCGGCACCGTCGCCAGCACCGTGCTGGCAACCACCGCGACCGCCCCGGCCAACTCAACCAGCAGCAATGCCATCGTCCCCATTAGCACCACCACCAACAGCACCGCCACGGCCTTTACCTTGCCGGCGAACCTGACAGTGAATTCGATGGTGCTGACGCCCCTGGGGAACCCCGCTTTTCTGGGCACCGTCTGCGCCTCGGGCACCACCGGACCCAACGGCGCCGCCTGCTCGGGCCTGTTACGATTCGACCCCACTGTCGCCACCGTTGGCGCTCCAGTCCCGACCATCACCGGCAGGGTGCTGGCCACGGACGGAAACCGCGTGGTACTCGCCGACCCGCCGCCGTGCCCGGCCTGTACCCCGCCTGTCACCCCCACCCAGGTATTTATTGCCACCGCCGCCCCCACCCTGGAAGCAATCCTTCCTATAGCCAATGCCACGGCGGCCGCCTTCGCCATCGGCGGCTCGAAGATCTACATCGTCGCCGGCAGCAAGCTGTACATCTACAATCCCGGGCTGCCGCTGCAAAGCATTGATTTGAGCCCCGGCCCCGCGAGCACCTCATCTCAGGCAGTTGCCTTCTTCGCCACCGGCGCCATGGCCTATGTGGCCGATTCTGCCGGCCATGGCGACGACGTCGTGGCCACCTGCACGAATGCCATCGATAGCACCGTGGGCGTGGGCAACTCTCCTACGCACCTCGCTGCCGTCCCCAACGCCAGCGCGATGGTGGACGCCAACTCGCCCAACATCGACGAAGTGGAGGCCAGTTCCGCCGGCGGCTGTCCGCCAACCATCACTAACACCTTCTCCGCCGCCACCAACAGCCACGGCTTCCCCAACGTCTCCGACTTCACGGCGAAGCAGCTCATCGTTACACCGGACAGCAAACTCGCCATCATCCTCAGCGACACCTGCACTACCGGAACGGTGGCGGCGTGCACCGATACGTCGCACCAGGGCGTGCTCGTGTACGACCTGGGCTCGAAGCAGACGTCGGTGATCGCGCTCGCGGGCGGGGCACGACCGATCAGCGGCGCCGTCACCCCCGACAGCGCCACCCTCTACGTCGGGGCTACTGACCAGAAAGTCCACCGCGTGGACCTGAACAGCCGCACCGACGCCCAGAGCATCACCATGGCCCTGTGTCCCTCAGTCAGCGGCGGCTGCAACCCCGACTTCGTGGTGGTCAGGCCCGTCGCCACCGTCGCGACTCTCAGCTCGATTGCGGTTACCCCGGCCAACCCGACCATCAGCGTCAACGGGCCGGCGCAGAACTGCCCTGCTGGGGCAGGAAAAGGGGAAATCTGCTTCGTGGCCACCGGCACCTTCTCGGATAGGACCACCCGCGATCTCACGAACTTCGTGACCTGGACCTCCAGCAACACGGTGGTAGCGATCATCGGTCCCAACACCAGCGTGACTCCGCCGCTAGCTCCCGGCGTGGCTTCGGCGCTGGCAACCGGTACCGCCACCATCAGCGCCACCTCCGCCGGCATCACCGGCTCGACCACGCTGACGGTGCAGTGAGAATGAGAACCGCCGCTTTTGGCTCTTGGCGGTTAGCTCTTGGCCAAAAGCTAAGAGCCAAAAGCTAAAAGCGGTCTCAGTTTAAGGATGAGAACGCGGCTTCGTAGTCTTCGGGGTCGATGCCTTTGTAGGAGAGGGTGTGCTTCAGGCGCTCCCGCAGGTCGCGAGGTGTGGACTCGATGAAGGCGCGCACCGCGGTTTCCAGGCCGACACGGCTGGCCGAGGCCTGCTCCGCGATGCTTTCCGCCCGGTAGCTTGCAGCTTCCTCGACGCCGGCCCGCACCGGCAGCGGCAGCTCCTGCAGCAGGTCGTGGATGATCTCGCGCGCCTCGTCAGTCCAGATCATAGCGTGGTGATTATGGCGATCACGGCGATTTCGGCGCTGCCTCCAGCTCCCGCGCGACGCTGTCCAGCACCCCATTAATGAACTGCCCCGACTCTGGGGCCGAGAAGCGGCGGGCGATCTCCAGCGCCTCGTTGATGACCACCGGCCGCGGCGTACTGGGGTAGCCCAGGAATTCCGCCACTCCCAGCCGCAGGATATTGCGATCCACCGCCGCCATGCGCTCCATGCGCCAGTGCTCGGCGTGACGCTCGATCATGCCATCGATCTCTTCGGCGCGGTCGCTGGCCACGCCAAACAGGTCGTCGGCAAACCCGCGCGTCTCCCGCTCCACCTCGCCCCGCTCGCGCCAGAAGCTGCGGCGGACCTCCTCCTGGTTCTGCTTGCCCATGTCCGCCTGGAACAGCATCTGCAGCGCCAGCTCGCGAGATTTGCGTCGGGTACCCATGAAGAACAGTCGCCGGCAGTCAGTCGCCAGTCGCCAGTTGGAGAAATTCAACGCCGCCTGCGTCGCTGCCTCCTGCCTCCTGCCTCCTGCTTCCTGCGCCCTGCTTTGCTGGCGACTGGCGACTGGCGACTGGCGACTCTCAGGCTGGCCATCTCCACCGCCGACAACGCCGCGTCCCATCCCTTGTTGCCCAGCTTCAGACCGGCGCGATCGATGGCCTGCTCCAGCGAATCACAGGTGAGAACGCCGTAGGCGTGGGGCACGCCGGTTTCCTGCGCCGCTTGCCCAATACCGCGCGTCACCTCGTTGGCCAGCTGCTCGTAATGCGAGGTTTCCCCGCGGATGATGCACGCCAGGCAGATCACGGCGTCCACCTTGCCGCTCCGGGCAAGCGTGCGCGCCGCCAAGGGGACTTCGAATGCGCCCGGAACGCGCACTACCTGGATGTGCTGGCTGCGCGCCCCGGCCCGCCGCAGGGCATCCAGCGCGCCCGCCAGCAGCCGCTCGGTGATGAACGCGTTAAAGCGGCTGACCGCGATCCCGAAGCGCTTGCCGGAGGCATTGAGCTTGCCTTCGCCCACTTGGGGCTTCGCACGCCAGTCCTCATTGTAAGAAAAGATGGCCAGTCGGCCGGCGCCCGCCGGCAGTTCCAGCGTGAACATACGCGCGCCCCAGTCGCAGTCGACGATCTCTTCCGCAATCCGGAAGCCGCGGTGTTTCGCCACCTCGTACAGGATGTCCGCCGAGTCGCACTCCACCACCAGGTCGGCCTCGGGGAAGCCCCGCCCCATGCCGATCTCGACCCCGGCTTCCGGCACGTGCAGCTTGATGCCCTGGCTGCGGCGTCCCTTCCAGGATTCGCCCCGCGCCAGCCCCAGCCCGTCGAAGAAATCCACCAGCGCGTGGAAGTCGGCTTCGCGCTTGGGCACCAGCAGCTTATGAATGGATTTAATCATCCGGTCATCGGGTCATCGGTTCCGGGACAGCTTCCGATCACCCGATCCTACTTACCTTTGAAGTTGGCGGCCCGCTTCTCCAAGAACGCCGTCGTGCCTTCGTTCTTGTCCTCGCTGGCGCAGATCACGCCGAACAGCGTGGCCTCCAGGTATAGGCCCTCTTGCAGCGGCATGTCCATGCCATGGTTGACGGCTTCCATGGCGTACTGCACCGCCAGCGGCGCGTTGGCGATGATCTTCTTGGCGATGGCCTCGGCGCGCGGGATCAGCTCGGCCGCCGCCACCACTTCGTTCACCAGCCCGATGCGGTGGGCCTCCTGCGCCGTGATCATTTCGCCGGTCAGCACCAACTGCATGGCCACGCCTCTGCCCACCAGCCGCGGCAGGCGCTGTGTCCCGCCATAGCCAGGGATCAGCCCCAGTTTCACCTCCGGCTGCCCCAGCTTGGCATTCTCGCTGGCCAGCCGCAGGGTGCAGGCCATCGCCATCTCACAGCCGCCGCCCAGCGCGAAGCCGTTGATGCAGGCGATCACCGGCCTACCCAGGTTCTCGATCAGGTCCAGCACCGACTGCCCGCGATGGGTGTACTCCTTGGCCTGGATGGGGTTGTGCTTTTGCAGCTCGTTGATATCGGCCCCGGCGATGAACGCCTTCTCGCCTGCGCCGGTGAAGATCACCACCCGAACTTCGGGATCGTCCTGGGCGGCGGTGAAGGCCTGGCGCAGCTCTTCCATCGTGGCCATATTGAGCGCGTTCAGCACCTTGGGACGGTTGATGGTGATGTAGGCGATGTTGCCTTTCTTGTCGTACAGCAAGTTCTCAAATTGCGTGAGCGTCGCAGATGATGCCATGTTCCATCCCTCGATTTAGAACTTGAAACGTGAAACCTGGAACGTGAAACGTTAAAATTTTCCTGGCACCGGATTATTCGGGTCCGCGTAATCGTAGAACCCCTTGCCCGTCTTGCGGCCGTACCAGCCCGCCATGACCAGCCGTTTCAGCAGCGGCGGAGAGGCGAAGCGCCGCTCCTTAAACTCGTCGTACATGACCTGGGTGATGTAGTACGTGGTGTCGAGCCCGACGAAATCGAGCAGCGTGAACGGCCCCATGGGGTAGCCGCAGCCCAGCTTCATCGCCTGGTCGATGTCCGGGATCGAGCCCACGCCCTCCTCGTAGGCACGGATGGCGTCCAGCAGGTACGGCACCAGCAGCCGGTTCACGATGAAGCCGGTCTTGTCGCTGGTGCGCACCGGCACCTTGCCCAGCTTCTTGGCGAACTCGAACACCGATTCGTACACATCGTTGGCCGTCGCGACCGTGCGGACCACCTCCACCAGCTTCATCAGCGGCACGGGATTGAAGAAGTGCAATCCCACAAACCGCTCCGGCCGCTTGGTGGCCGCCATCAGCTCGGTGATGGAGATGGACGAGGTGTTGCTGGCGAAGACCGCGTCCTTCTTCACCACGGCGTCGATCGCCGCGTACATCTTTTTCTTTTCTTCGACGTTCTCGATGATGGCCTCGATCATCAGGTCGCAGTCGCGCAAATCCTGGGCATTGGTCGTGCCCTTCAGGCGCCCGCGGATCTCGTCCTTTTGCTGTGCGGTGATCGTGCCCTTCTCCGCAAACTTCGCCAGCGACTTCTCGATTCCCGCGAACCCCTTATCAATGAACTTCTGCTCCACCTCCAGCACGGTCACGTCGAACCCGGCAGTGGCTGTGACCTGGGCAATTCCGGAGCCCATCAGACCACAACCGAGCACCCCAATTTTTCTCATTTCCATTATGATTGCCTCTTTTCTTGAGTTGTCATTCCCAGCCGCCTTCAGGCCGCTTCGCTCGGAACGACAATCTTCGAAAGAACCCGTCGTTCTGGGCGAACTACTGCACACTTTCCACGATGATCGCGATCCCCTGCCCTCCTCCAATACACGCGGTCGCCAGCCCATACTTGTTCTTCCGCCGCCGCAGCTCGTAGAGCAGCGTGATCACCAGCCGCGTCCCCGTCGCGCCCAGCGGATGCCCCAGCGCAATTGCCCCTCCGTTCACGTTGACTTTCTCGCGATCGAGCCCCATTTCTTTCTCGACCGCCAGGTACTGCGCCGCAAACGCCTCGTTCACTTCGATCAGGTCGATATCGTCGAGCTTGAGCCCGGCTTTTTCGAGCGCGATGCGCGATGCCGGCACCGGCCCGCGTCCCATCACCTTGGGATCGACCCCGGCGATGCCCCAGCTCACGATCCGCCCCAGCGGCTTCAGCCCGCGCTTCTGCGCGTCCTCCAGGGACACGACCACCACCGCCGCGCCGCCGTCCACGATTCCGCTGGCGTTTCCGGCGGTCACCGAGCCGTTCTTGCCGAACGCGGGCTTCAGCTTGGCGAGACCTTCCATGGTGGTCTCAGGCCGGAGGTGGTCATCCTTCTCGAATATCTCGCCGGTCGGCTCGCCTTTGCGGTTCTTGAGCGGCACCGGTGTGATCTCCTCCTGCAGGCGGCACGACTTCTGCGCCTCGCCCGCGAGCTTTTGCGAGCGCAGCGCGAATTCGTCCTGCATCTCGCGGGTGATGCCCTGCTGCTCGCCGTAAAGCTCGGCGGTTTCGGCCATGTAGAGCCCGCAATAGGAATCAAGCAGCGCCACCATGAGCGAGTCTTCGAGCTTGCCTTCGCCCAGGCCAACTCCCCAGCGCATGCCGCGGACCACGTGCGGCGCCTGCGACATGGATTCCATGCCGCCCGCCAGCACCGTGCGCGCTTCGCCCAGCATGATCATCTGCGCCGCGCTCACCATGGCCTGCATGCCCGAGCCGCACAGCCGGTTCACGGTCAGCGCCGGCGTCTCGCTGGACAATCCTGCGCGCAGCGCCACGTGACGCGCGCCGTAGAGCGCATCGCCCGAGGTCTGTTGCGCGTTGCCGATGACGCAGTGATCGAACTCCTTGGGATCGAGACCGGCGCGATGAATCGCTTCCCTGGCCGCAATCGCTCCCAGTTCCATGGCGGTGAAGTCGCGCAGCGTGCCACAGTAGCGTCCCATGGGCGTGCGCGCGCCGCTCACAATGGCGATGTCGTATGGCTTCAGCATCGGGGTCTCCACAAATGGCCGCAATGGCGTGTCGCCAAACCCGCAAGTTTAGCAGCGGGCGAAGAGGGGCAGCAAGGACGCGTGCTTGCAGACAAGATTTCGCCGCCGAGACGCCGAGCCCACGGAGTGATGAATCAAAGTCTCGGCGTTCTCGGCGCCTCGGCGGTGGATTGTCTTGGTTGGTCAAATAGTGAGTGAAGGCGTCGGATTTCCGCTCTGCACCGCTTTTCGGTAATTGACCGCGAGCCGTCGTGGGGAGTAGCGTCTTAAGGTAAATTGCAAGACTTTCCGCCGCCGTGTAAGTGGATGCACGGGGGCAGCGTCTCACAATCCAGCCGTGAAAGGAGAATCATGCACACCCTCCTCATCGAAGGCCATGTGAAACCCGGAAAGAAGAGCGAGTTTATCACCACCTGGAACCGCGAAATCCTACCCAACCTGAAAAAGCAGCCCGGCTTCGTGGACGAGATCCTGCTGTTCGGGACCGCCGAGCCGGAGGCCGGCGTGGGAATCGGCCTGTTCAAGACCAAGGAAGATGCCGAGCGCTACCATCGCGAGGTGTTCCCGCGCCTGGTTGGCACCGTACAGCACCTGATGACCGGGCCGCCGACGGTGCGTCAATTCAACGTGGAGGCCTCGGAGACCTTCCGCATCGCCGCCAAAGCCGCGGCCTGAGACCACCTCGTCTCCGCTGAAGGCGAGCCCGCGCGGCTCGCCTTTTTTGTTTACACGCACCACGGAGACACGGCGGACTTCGGGGATTAATGATCCGCGTTAATCCGCGGCGGTGAAGTTCACGCCACGGCGACGGGTTGCAGGTTGGGCGCGAGCGAGTGGGCCTTGTTGCCGCCTTCCGCTTTGGCGATCTCCAGCGCGGCTTCAGCGCGGTTGATGACTTCGGTGACGATGTCCACGGGATCGAAACTGTGCTGGACGGCGGCTTCGGCGATCCCCACCGTCAGCGTAACCGCGCGATCGGTTCCAGGGACCTTCACCGCGGCCAGCGCCTTGCGCATCTTGTCGGCCACGAAGAATGCATTCTTGGCGTTGGTGTCGGCCAGGATCAGGGCGATGGTGGTGAGGTCGTAGCGGATGGCCATGTCGCTCTGGCGCACGTTCGCCGCCATGATTTGCCCGATCGCCAGCACCATGTCTTTCACCGCCGCCTCGCCGCACTCCTTCACCAGGGCGGAGGCCTTGCCGAAGGAGCAGAGCATGACCGTGGCCGTGGATTTCTGCTGCTGCGACCGGCGCGCCTCCGAGAGCAGCACATCCAGGTACGACGACCGCTTGAGCAGGCCGGAGCGCTCGTCGGTCACCGCCAGGTTCCTCACCAGGCTGCGCAGGCGGGCGTTCTGGAATGCCTGCACCACCTGGTCAGCGATGGTCTTCAGCACCACGATATCGGCCTGGCGCCACAAGCGGGACGCGCCGCACTGCTCCAGGATCAGGATGCCGGCGACGCTTTCTCCGTCCATCAAGGGAACGGCCAGCAGCGAGCGGATGTCTAGCGCCGCGACCACCGGCTGCACCGCTGCCAGTTCCGGGGCTGACGCCGCATCGGGTAGCGAGACCACGCCCCGCTGCTCCGCCACCGGCAGCACCGCAGCGATCAGCTTCACGATGGCCATCACCTCCGACTGCGGCACGTTGGGCGCGCAGTATTCCAGCGCCGCCGAGGGCGGCTTGCCGGGAGCGCACAGCCCGGCGATACAGCGGCTCACCTGCCAGTGCCGTCCCACCTCGTTCACGGTGGTGAACAGCACGCTCTTCACGTTGCCCTGACGGTAGATGTGGCGGGTGATTTCGGTGACGCGCGCGATGTTGTCCACCGCCTCTTCGTTGGCCACCGCCGGCATTGCGGCTTGCGGCGGAGTGGCCGGAGCCGGCCCCGGCGCCGGCATGCCCGCCGGACGCGGCACTCCTTTGTAATTGGGCGTGAACCCGGCCGCCAGGAACAACTGCTGTACTTTGTGGTTCTTCTCCTCTTCGTAGGGAAACAGCTTGCTGATGCCCTCCAGCCGTTCCAGCGCCTTGGACCGCATGGAGTACTGCAGAAAGATCTCCGCCTGCAGCACCAGGTCTTCCAGCACCGTGGTCTGGGCGTCCTCCTGCGCGGACTGGGCCTCCGGCTCCCGCACTGAGGAGGCCGTCTGAAAGCGGTTGGCGATAGCGTTGAACAGCCGGCTGTCGATCTTGCCGCGCAGCCGTTCCAGGCGTTGCTGGTGCCCGGGCTCGTAGGGGTCCACCTCGGCGGCGCGATCCAGGGCGTCACCCGCTTTGAAGAAGTTGCCGGCGGCGTAATAGAGGTCGAACAGCTTCAGCAGCGTCTTGCAGTAGTCGTGCTCCCGGCTGGCATTGTTGAAGACCTGGACCAGATACTCCAGAAACTCGTGATCCAGCGGGTGCTGGTCGGCGATGTCCTTCAGGGTCTTGGCGAACTCGCGGCGGCGCCCCAGCTTGTGCTCGGAGGCTTCCCACCTGCGCGTCAGCGCCAGCGCCGGGGCGTTCGCCTGGTTCTTCAGGAACACCCGCAACAATTGCTCGACATAGGCCACCTGGCTGGAGTCGTGCTGGTAGAGCGGCCAGATGAACGGTTCCGCTTCCCTCGGCCTGCCGGTAGCCAGCAGCGCACGACCGTAGATCTCGCTAAGCTCCAGATTGCTGGCGGCGATCGAGGCGAAGCGCTCCAGGATGGTGAGGGCGCGTCCGGGGTCGCCGCGGTCCAGCGCCGTCCGCCCGTAGGCCAGCGCGGCCGGCAGGTTTTCCGGATCGGCGGCATGCGCCTGCTGGAACCAGGACATACCGTCGTTCCCTGCTTGCCGCGCGATGCGTCCCGCCTCGAAGAAAGCGGCCGCCGCTGCCTTGTTGTCGCCCAGGTCGAGCGCCAGGTCGCCTTCGCGCCGGTAATTCTGTTCCGTGGGCTCCAGCGCCACAACGCGTTGCAGCACGGGACGCGCTTCCAGACGGCGCCCCGATTGCTCCAGGCCGCTGACCGCCGCCTCGTAGGCATCCAGCGCCTCCCGGCGGCTGGACCTCTCGACCAGTTGCCCGAAGCGGAACCACTGCTCGACCGCCGGCGTGCCCAGGCGCGCGATCTTCTTGAAGGTAATGACGGCGCGCGCGTTGTCGCCGATCCCTGCCAGGCGGTCGAAGAGCGGGCTGAGCAGCGTGGCCGCTTCCGCCGGACGGTTCAGCGTGACGCACAGGTCGGCGGCCGCCTCCCGCACCTTGTCGTTCTTGGGATCCTCGCGCAGGACCTCCAGGTACTCCTCGAGGGCAAGGTCGGGCTTGCCTTTGGCGATGGCCTTTTCGGCGCGTTCGACACGCTTGGCAAGCTCAGAAGACATGGACACCGGCAGACGCTTGGCGCTTGGAAGTGATCGTATTGTATTGTGCACTGCGCGTGCGCGGCAATGCATTGAAGGTGTCATGCACCTCGGGTGGTGGAAGCCCTGGACTTTAGTCCGGGGAAAATCGCGCCCAAACAATCCAGGGCTTTAGCCCCTGCGGGAAGTCTGCTGTCGAACCCATGTCCTCCGGCTCACAAAACGCCGCTTCCGACGCCGGCCTTCGCCGCCAGCTTACCGCCGGGCAAATGGCCATGGTAGGCGTGGGGGGCTCCATCGGCACCGGCCTGCTCCTGGGCTCGGGCGCGGCCGTGCGCATCGCCGGACCGGCCGTCATCCTCAGCTTCGCCGCCGCCGCCCTCATCACCTGGACCGTGACCATGGCCCTGGGCGAGATGGCCAGCCTGCATCCCTCGGCCGGCTCCTTCGGCACCTACGCCGAGCTCTATCTCAATCCCTGGGCCGGGTTCATCTCGCGCTACGGATACTGGCTGGCCATCGCCATCGCCATCGGCGGCGAACTGGTCGCCTCCGCCGCCTACATGCACTACTGGTTTCCGGGCGTGCACGCCATCGTTTGGATCGTGCTCTTCGCCGCCGGCCTGCTGGCGGTCAACCTGCGCACGGTCGGCGACTACGGGCGTTTTGAATTTTGGTTCGCGATGATCAAGCTGGTGACCATCGCCGCCTTCATCGTCCTGGGTGCGGCATTGCTCCTGACGCGCCGCACCCCGCCTCAGTACAGCGCAGCCGGCGGATTCTTCCCCAACGGCCAAAGCGCACCCCTGCTAGCGATGTCGTTTTCGCTGTTCACCTTTGCCGGCATCGAGATGGTCGCCATCTCCAGCGGCGAGTCGCGCTCGCGCCAGGAGATTCCGCGCGCCGTGCGCCTGACGTTTGGAATACTGACGCTCGTCTATATGGGCGCGATCGTGGTGCTGGTCGGGGTTATGCCATGGAATGGCGCAGGCGTCGCTGAAAGCCCGTTCGTGACCGTCCTCCGCCACGTCGGATTGCCCGCGGCCTCGCACGTGATGAACTTCGTGGTGCTGAGCGCCGCGCTTTCCGGCGCCAACGCCAGCTTGTACGTGGACTCGCGGACACTGTTCTCGCTCGCCCGCGGCGGCTATGCCCCGGCCGGGCTGGGCAAGCTGACCGCCGCGGGCGTGCCCCTGCGCGCGCTTGTGGCGTCGTCGTTCGGGATCATCGTGGCCGTGGTGATGGAGAAATGGGCGCCTCAGGACGCCTTCGTCTATCTGCTTGGCGCCGCCTTGTTCGGAGCGATGCTGGCCTGGCTGGTCGCCCTGGCCGCGCACGTCAGCTTCCGCGCCCGCTTGACCCCAGCCGGCCTGGCAGCCCTGCCCATGCGCTCGCCGGGCGGCACGACGGCGTCCATCTTGGGCTTTATCGCCATCGTCGCCTCGCTCGCCGCGACGTGGTGGTACTCGCGGGTGACGGTGCTCAGCGGCGTGGTGTATATCGTCGGGCTGAGCGCGGCATACTTGCTGGCGAGAACGCAGCGGAACCGTTGATGGTTTGAAAGGGCACGCCTTCAGGCGTGCCGCAAGCCACTCCTCTTGACGCGGCTGGAAGCCGCGCCCCTTCAGATCGTGACCCCGGTCAAGAACAGTCAGTGGGAAGCTATTGCCTGGCGTGCCCGGTTAGAATGTCTCCCCATGCCTGACGAGCTGCTCCGCTATCGCGCCGAGTTCCCTGTCGTGGAAACCAGCACCTATCTCATCAGCAACTCGCTGGGAGCCATGCCGCGCGGGGTGTACGACGCGCTCCACCAATACGCCGAAACCTGGGCAACGCGCGGTGTGCGCGCCTGGGAAGAGAGCTGGTGGATGCTGGCGGCCGAGGTCGGCGACGAGATCGGCGCGCTCATGAACGCGCCCGCGGGCTCGGTCTCCACCCACCAGAACGTGACCACCTGCCAGGCGGTGGTGGCCTCCTGCTTCGATTTCAGCGGCCAGCGCAACAAGATCGTCTATGACGACCTCAACTTCCCCTCGGTGATGTACTTCTGGGAAGCGCAACGCCGGCGCGGCGCGCGCGTGCACATGGTCGCGACCGACGGCGTGCACGTCCCGCTCGAGCCGCTGCTGGAGGCCATCGACGAGGAGACGCTCCTCGTACCCATCTCCCACGTCAGCTTCCGCAGCGCCTACCTGCAGGACGCTCAGGCGATCGTCGAGAAGGCGCACCGGGTGGGCGCGCACGTCCTGCTCGATACCTATCACTCGGCGGGCACCATCCCGCTCGATTTGCAGGCGCTCAATGTGGACTTCGCCACCGGAGGCGTCCTCAAGTGGCTGTGCGGCGGACCGGGCGTGGGCTACCTTTATGTGCGTCCCGACCTCGGAGCGAAGCTCCAGCCCGCGTTCACTGGCTGGCACGCGCACGAGAATCCTTTCGGCTTCGAGGTCGGGCCCATCCGCTACACCGAGGGGCCCTACCGCTTCATGAACGGCACGCTGCACGTGCCTGCGCTCTACGCGGCGCGCCCGGGGCTGAAGATTATCCGCGAGGTAGGCGTGGAGCGCATCCGCGACAAATCGAAGCGTCAGACGGCGAAGCTGATAGCGATGGCGGAGAAGCGCGGCTGGCGCGTGAACACGCCGCGCGACACGGAGCGCCGCGGCGGGACTGTCTCCATCGACATGCCCAACTCGCAGCCGGTCTCGGCCGAGCTGCTCAAGCGCAATATTCTGGTGGACTGGCGGCCGAACGCCGGCGTCCGCTTCGCGCCCCACTTCTATAACAAAGACGAGGAGCTGGAGGTGGCGATCGGCGCAGTGGATGAGATCCTGGCGGGCATGCGCGTGGGAACGAAATAGGCGTTCCGTGGAACGAAAAATCTTCTGGACGAGCTTTATCCTGCTCTCGCTGGTCGCGGACTTCTCCCTGCCGCTGCTGTGGGGGGTGCTGGCCACCATCCCCATCGCGCTCGTTTGTTGGTGGATCGCCTACCGCAGCGGCTGGTTCTGAAAGGGTGCTGTCCTAATTAGGACAGCACCTCTGAAAGCTGTAGCTTGACATTTCGCCTAATATTCGCCCATACTTCCGGCGATATGGCCATTACCAAGCGGCAGCGCGAGATTTACGACTTCATCGCCCGATTCGTGGCCGAGCGCGGCTATTCGCCGTCGTTCGAAGAGATCGGCGAGGGCACTGACCTGAGCTCGCTGGCCACCGTGCACAAGCACATTACCAACCTGGAGAAAAAGGGGCTGCTCAAGCGCGACTACAACCGCAGCCGCTCCATCGACGTGCTTCCCCCCAGGGGCGCATTGAAGCGGTCGATGGCGGTAGCCGCCGGCGCCCTTGCGGAGTTGCCGCTGCTGGGACGCATCGCCGCTGGGCGTCCGGTGGAAGCCCTGCAGAACCCGGAAACCATCTCCCTCGCCGACTTCACCCGGTCGAAGGAGGTCTTCGTGCTCCAGGTGAAAGGTGACTCCATGCAGGATGAAGCCATCCTCGACGGCGATTACATCCTGGTGGAGAAAACCAGCGTGGTGCGCAACGGCGAGATCGCGGTAGCACTGCTGGACGGCATGGAATCCACCCTCAAGCGCATCTACAAGGAAGGCGACAAAGTGCGTCTGCAGCCCTCCAACGCGGCCATGCAGCCGGTGATTGTGCCCGCCGCCGCCGTGCAGGTACAGGGGAGAGTGATTGGGGTGCTGAGAAAGTACTGAAGGCGTTTCAGGTTTGCAACATCCGATGTCCCACGTCACAGACTCCGTCTTTTCCTTAAAGGTCCTTCGCCTACGCTCCGAGCGAACAATCTATAACTTGACTGACGCTACCAAGAGGAGGAGAATTCCCTGCACGTCGCCCGCAGATTCAATTCCCCAACTAATCAACCCCACACTCTACGCAGCGCTCACCCCGTGCCCTGGGCTTCGACAAAGCGCTGAAGCGCGCCACGGTCAAGAGGGAGAGGAATATGAAGCTCGGCAAGTTTTTCGTCGTTCTCGGAATGGTCCTGTTCGTTTTCGGTGTACTTAGAGTTGCCGCAGGAGAGGGAACGGCGACCCCGCAAGAGATCATCGCTAAAGTGCAGGAGGCGACAAATACGCTGGCCAAAGCAGCTGCGGATAAGGCCGGCGAAGCCAGCCTGAAGCAGTTCAGCCAGAAAGAAAGCCCGTGGGTGTGGAAGGACAGCTATGTCTTTGTCCTGAATTGCTCCACCAACACGATTGCGGCTCACCCGATCAAGCCGGAACTCGCCGGCAAGGACATCACCACGATGAAGGATACCAAGGGGACTTCCTTCTTCGGACAGCTTTGCGAAGCCACCAAGAGGCCGTCCGGCGTCTGGGTCGAGTACTGGTGGCCGAAGCCCGGGGAGAAGGAAGGCTCGCGCAAGGTCAGCTATGCCTTGAACGCGCACGGTACCCCCTACGTGGTGAGCGCCGGCATTTACGACGACAAGATAACCATCGCGGAGCTGGAGAAACTAACCCACAGCATGAAATGAGTTAAGAAAGCGCGTTCCACAGCGAGGGCGCGCGGGAGCGCGCCTTCTCGCTTTCACTCCATGATTTCATGCCGAGATTATTTGGGTGCCGGAGCCGTCAAGTAGGAATAGAGCTCCGGGTTGTCCTGAAGCACCTGAAGCAGCTTGGGCGAGAGTTTGTAAATGAATTCGTGGTTGGTGATCTCTTCGTCGCTGGTTTCGGTTCCGAGGAGGACATGCTGGATCTCGTGTAACAACGTGGTCCGCTCCTCCTGCAGCGTCCGCCCCCTCTCCAAGTAAATTCGCCGCTTGGCAGTGCACCACCCGTTCCTGACGGCATTGTCATCACAGGCTTTGCCAGCCAGGCCCGAGGCCTCCGCTGCCGGCGGAACCTTCTCTACCACCTCGATCGTATACACGGCCGCGCCGATTCGCAGGCGCCGCGGAGGGCTGGGACGCTGATGGGGGGCATGGGGCGGCGGCGCGCTCGCCCCGCGCACCGGAAACCACGTTAACAGCAACAGCCATACGAAGGCTGCTGCAACTTTCGCCCCAGATATGCTCATCTCTCGTGGCTGTGGCCGCCGAAACCGTTGTCCCTGGCCGGCCGGCAAGCCCTCCCCGAAACTGCCTGCCTACGCCTCCAAGATAGCCGGATAGCGCCATAGGGGCGAAGATCACAGCCGTAATCGGGGCCGCACCAACGTAATCTGAAGATTATTCGGTGATCGGTGGGGATCTCGTTCTTCGGCAAGGCGTGGAGCGAGCCAACCCTGATCAAGCTGGCCTATGCCTTCGAGCAGGCGACCAGGGTCCGCAAGCCGCCGCAGTTCTTGGCAACCGTTCCCCTGAATCCGCGAGGGTAGGAATACCACGCAGACTACGGACTGCTCTTCACCAGCCGCTGGCCGGCGGCGACGCTGCCCCTGTGCGCAACCTCTTCGTACACCTGCCGGATTCTCTCCACCGAGGACTCCCACGAGTAAGCCAGCGATTGCTCGTATCCCGCGCGCTTCAAGCGTTCGCGCAAGGTTTGGTCGAGCAGCACGCGATGCAGCGCGTGCATGATGTCGAACACGTTTTCCGGGTTCACCAGCACGGCAGCTTTGCCTACCACTTCCGGCAGCGACGACGTGTTCGAGGTTACGACGGGAGTGCTGTGCGCCATGGCTTCCAGCGGCGGCAGCCCGAATCCTTCGTACAGCGAGGGGAAGACGAAGACCTGGGCGGTGTCGTAGAAGATGCGCAGCACGTCGATGGGCACAAACCCGAAGAAGCGCACGTCATTGGTCACGCCGCTGCGCACCACGGCTCGGCGCAGGTCGGGGTGCTTGGAGAGTTCGTCGCCGATGATGATCAGCTTCAGGTCGGGGAAACGTCCCTCCTTCTCCAGTTCGGTCTTGAGCGCCGAGAACGCCTCGATGATGCGGATGACATTCTTGTGAGGCCGGATATTGCCCGCGTACAGCAGGAAGGGAAAGTTCACCAGGTAACGCCCGGCGATAAGCTGGCGGTCGGCCTCGGTGGCGTGGCCGCGCCGGAAGCGCTCGTCGATAGCGTTGTAGATGACCTCCACCTTGCCGAGCGGAATGTGAAAGAGCTGCCCAAGGTCGTTGCGCGTGGAGTTCGATACCGCAAAGATGCGCTCCGCCCGGCGCAGCACGCGGCGCGTGAAGTAGAACCGCAGTGAGCGCCGGGTGGCGGACTCGCCTGGCGGTGGATAGAAATGGTCGAGCAGGTCGTGCACCGTCACCACGTAGCGGCAGGGGATATATTGCGGCGAGGAGAACAGGTGCGGGACGTGCAGCACGTCGCAGTGGAACTTTCGCAGCATGCTCTGGAACTGGAAGTAGTTGCGCGCCGAAGTGTCCGCGAGCGAGTAGGGCGCGTTGAGGAAGTTGGGCGGCAGGTCGCCGATCTCGCGCAGCGGCTCGGCGGGCCCGACCAGCAGGTATTCGTTCTGCCGGTCGATCCGCCCCAGCACCCGGACCACGTTGCGAATGTAGGTGCCGACGCCGAAGTCGCGGATCCGCCGGGTATCGATCGCGATTCGCACGGCGCAAGTGTATAGCCAGGTGCGGCGGGAGCCAACACGGACCGCAGGCCGCGGCGCCATGCAAAATTGCCGGATTCCAAATACAATGGCTCCTCAATCCCACAGGCAAGGAGCGCATTCATGACTACACCCAGCCGCAACAGTGAGATCCGCCGCCGCCGCGCCCGCAAGGAGAAGATCGCCCTGCTGCGGAAGCGCTATGCCGCCGCTAGCTCCGAGGGTGACCGTACCCGCATCGTGGAAAAGCTGAGGCGCCTGTCGCCCACGTTCTCGATGGATGAATTCCTGAAGCCGATCCAGGCAGGCAAAGCGGCGGCGCAATAACCTACGCCCTTGCCTCTGCCTGCGCTCGTGCTCTCCGCTCCGGATAAAGCGGAAACGCTTCGGCCAATTCCAACACCTGCTGGCGCACGCGCGCGAGCACGGTGGTGTCGGTGCGGCCGTACAGGACCTCCGAGATCCACAGCGCAATCTGCCGCATCTCGCGTTCTTTCATGCCGCGCGTGGTCAGCGCAGGGGAGCCGATGCGGATGCCGCTGGGCTTCAGCGGCGGGTTGGTGTCAAAGGGGATGGCGTTCTTGTTGACCGTAATCCCGGCCTCGCCCAGAGCCTTCTCTGCCTCGCTGCCCAGCATGCCCTTGGCGAAGACGTCCACCAGCATGAGGTGCGTGTCGGTGCCGCCG
>JAHFUA010000052.1 GCA_023265315.1 Acidobacteriota bacterium
GAAGAGACCGAGACCTTCAAATTCACGCGCAAGCCGTGATCGCGCCCCCGACGGAGTGGCGAGACTGATTGGCAAGGATGCGCAGAGGTCTGCCCTCAATAGGGGAAGGGTTCCACTTTCCAGCGCTTAAAAATCGCGCCGTCAACAAAGATGCGAAACAGATCGGCATCGAGCTCGCCGGCCTGGACCAAGTGCTCGATGATCTGGAGCGAGCGATCGAGAGCCACGGCCCGCTTGTAGGGACGGTCGGCGGCGCCGAGCGCGTCGAAGATGTCCGAGATGGTCATCATCCGCGTCTGCACCGGGATGTCGGGCGCCATAAGCCGGTGCGGGTAGCCGCTGCCGTTGAGCTTCTCGTGATGGCTGCGCGCGATGGCCGGCAGGTTCTGCAGCTCCCGTGTCCAGGGGATCTGCTGCAAGAAATTGAAGGTGTGCACCACGTGGGATTCGATCTGGAGGCGCTCACCCTCGTCCAGCGATCCCTTGGGGATGGCGAGCAGCCGCACTTCCTCCTCGCTGAGCAGGTTCTTGCGCTGGCGGTCGGCGTCGGTGAATTGTTGGGCCGCGATCTCCAGCAGCTCCTCGCAGATCCTTGCGCCGTCGAGCGAAGGCTCATTGGCCTCGACGATCATCCTCAACTCGTCGTCGAGGGTTTCGAGGCACTGCGCCAGCCTGGCGTCGAACTCCGGCAACTGCTTCAGGAAGTCCTCGCGTCCCTGGGCCAGCACGCAGTCGAGCTTGGACCGCAGCGTGTCCGCTTCCACCGCTTTGCGGATGAACTGGAAACGCTGGCGGATCAGCTCCAGTTGCGCGGGATAGAGCTTCTTGGCCTTGACCAGCACTTCTTCCCGCACCCCGACCTTGCCGAAGTCGTGCAGCAGCGAGGCGTAGCGGATCTCGCGCATCTGCTGGCGGGTGAAGCGCAGGCCGGCGTAGGCGCCGGAGTCGGCGCGGTCCACCGCCTCGGCCAGCGCCACCGTCAGGTTGGCGACGCGGAAGGAGTGTCCCGAGGTGGTGGGGTCGCGCGCCTCGATGGCCGTCACCGAAGCCTTCACGAAGCCCTCGAACAGCTTCTGGATGGCCTGGTAGAGCAGGCTGTTCTCCAGCGCCACCGCCGCCTGGCTGGCCAGCGATTCCGCGATCGCCTGCTGGTGGTGAGTGAAGGGCGCCACCAGGGCCGCCACCGTGGTCACCGCGTCGAGGCGCACCGCGCGGTCGCGCTTGGCATTGATCAACTGCACCACGCCCACCACTTCCCCCTGCTGGTCTTTCATGGGGATGGCCAGGACGGACTTGCTGCGGTAGCCGGACTCCTCGTCGAATTGCCGGTTGAAGGTGAAGGGCACCTCCGGCGGCAGGTGGTACGCGTCCTCGAGGTTCACGCCTTCCCCGGTTTTGGCCACGAAGCCGGCGATGGAGCGCTCGTTCACCTCCATGACCGTCTCGCGGAACTTCAGCTCCACCGAATCGTTCTGCGCCAGCTTGAAGCGCAAGCGACGGCGGACGTGCCGGCGGCGCTCGCTGTGCTGGGGCGGAAGCTCGCTGGGGATGGGCTCGGCCAGGTACAGCGACCCGGCGTCGGCGGAGGTGATCTCCCGCATCTTGGTGAGGATCATCTCCAGCAGGGCGCCGGTGTCGTGCTCGGCGGAGAGCGCGGCCCCGATCTGGTTCAGTTCCTGGATCTCGTGCGCCGCCAGCGCCAGCCGCTCGCCCAGCCGCTCCCGGGTTTCGAGCAGGTTCATGTGCTCGAGCGCGTTGCCTACCATGCGCTCCAGCAGTTCCAGCGGGGTGCTGACAGGAAGATAGGCGTAGACCAGGGCGTCCACCCGCGGATCGCGGAAACGGCGGTCGGCCAGCGCGATGATGCGGATGTTGGGCGCGCGCAGCGTGTCCACCGCGTGCTCCAGCAGCCACTCCGAGGACGCGATCACCACCCGCTCCGCCCCGCGCGCCAGCCGGCCGCCATTGGCCGGACCGCCCTCCAGGCTCTCTAACTCCACGCGGCGGAAGGCGTGCATCCCCGAGGTCGCCTTTTCGGCGATGCGGTCTGCGGAAAAATAGACCACCACCGGCAGCGGCTGCGGTTTGGCAAGAGCAGCAGATTCAGGCTTGATAGAGGCGGCCATGGCGGCGGACCCGGGGGCGGCGTGCCCGCTAACTATAGCAGAGTCATTGCTGGATAGAAGGGCGGTCTGCCCACCTTGGACCCGGCGAAGCCGCCGGCGGCATTAGAATAGGATCGTGCTCAACCTGGGCAAGCTGATCATCGTTATGGGGGCGATTCTGGTCGCGGTGGGAGTGCTGTTGCTGCTGCTGGGGCGGGCCGGGCTCCCCGTCGGCCGTCTGCCCGGCGACATCATGTATCGCCGCCGCAATTTCGTCTTCTACTTCCCCTTGACCACCTCGATCCTGCTCAGCATCGTGCTCTCGCTGGTGTTCTATTTTCTGAGCCGCATGCACCGCTAAGGCCGCTCGCTCCCGCGGTGCTCGGTAGTGTCTGAAAAGTGCAGACACTACCCGGTGCTCCACTATCCTCTCGCAATCACCCCGGGTTGCTGTAGAATCTCAATCTCCTGCAACCATGCGAACCGTCGCCATCGCGCTTATCGCCCTGGGGCTCGCCGTACCGGCCTGTTCGCAGACCTCTTCCCCGCCGGACGGGCCTACGCCTCAGGACAACTCCAAAGACAAGCCATCCAAGCGCGCGCCCGGCATCGTGGGCGGCCGTCGAACCGTGGCTGCTGGCGCCCAAGTGCCTCCGCTTTCGGCTAAAGACAAGTTCATGCTGGCCACACGCAACAGCTTCGATTGGACCTCCCTGGTTCGTGCCGGTCTGGTGGCCGGCATCGGACAGGCCCGGGACTCTTATCCTGAGTTCCATCAGGGCGCCGCCGGCTTCGGCCGCTACTACTGGCACGCCTACGCCGACCAGGCGGTCAGCAACTACTTCACCCAGTTCATCGTGCCCGCCGCCACCCACGAAGACCCTCGCTATTACGTGCGCGGCCACGGCGGCTTCTTTTCGCGTACCGGCTATGCGCTCAGCCGGCTTTTTGTGACCCGCACCGATTCCGGCGACCCGACCGTCAACCTGTCCGAGATCATTGGCAGCGGCGCCGCAGCCGGCGTCTCCAGCCGCTACTACCCGCAGTCGGAGCGCACCTGGACCAAGACCGGGCAACGCTGGCTGATTCAGGTTGGAATCGACGGCGGTCTCAACGTCGTGCAGGAGTTCTGGCCCAACATCCGTCACGGCGTTTTTCGCAAGAGCCTGGATTAGTCTAGCCCCTGTGGTGACGGCCGCCCTCGCCCGTCCAGTGCGCGATGCCGGGGTCCCCAGCACGCCCGGTTTTGGCGTGCTGGGGTGGTAGTCGCACCTGAGCCCGAAGGGCGGCATTTGTGTTAGCCAGCATGTCAGCGCTGGGTCAGGTTCTATCAGAGCCTCCGCCGTTTCCCCCCTGCTACCCGTATAATTCCTGCTCACGGAAGCCTCTCTGAGCCGTCCAACACCATGCAGGCGAGTTAGTTAGTCCGGGCGTGGCGGGGCACGCTCGACACGGGTTCAGGAGAGAACATGCCGGCCGATTCGGTAGCGGGAGCCCCCCAGCCCCTGAGCGCAAAGTGGGGTGGCTTGGCGAAACCGGGGCCCCCAGAACGCCCGGTGTTGGCGTTCTGGGGTGGAAAGACCTTGGCGGTTGGCGAGAGCGGTCCCAGAACTCCTCCCTCTCGTCGGGGAGACATGGTCAGCCAATCTCTGAGCCGTGTAGACGACAGCACGTTGATTCGCGAAGCGCAGCGCGGCAACCGCGTTGCCTTCGAGGAATTGGTGCGGCAGTATGACCGGGCGGTGTTGCGCCTGGCCCTGCATCTCACCGGTTCGGAGCAGGATGCGCAGGACATTTATCAGGAGGCGTTCCTCAAGGCTTACCGCAACGTGGGTAACTTCCGCTTCGAGTGCTCGTTCTACACCTGGATCTACCGCATCGTCACCAACCTGTGTCTGGATCACCTGCGCAAGCGGACGGTGCGCAAAGAGGACGCGGCGGTGGCGACCGATTCCGAAGGCAACCAGTACGACCTGCTGGACCAGACACCGGACGGACGTCCGGGCGCCGACCCGGAGCGCGACCTGATGCGGCGCGAGCTGGGTACCCGCATCGGACGGGCGCTGGAGCGGCTGACGCCGCGCGAGCGCATGGTGTTCGAGCTCAAGCATTATCACGGCTTGAAGCTGCGCACCATCGGAGAAGTTTTAAGTACGACGGAAGAGACCGCCAAGAACACGCTGTTCCGCGCCACCCAGAAGCTGCGCGGATCACTGGCGGACATGAGATGAAGAATTGAGTCATTGAGTCATCGTGTCATTGATTCATTGAGGCAAGGTGGTAGTTATGAACTGCGCTTGGGTAAAGCAAAACCTCACGCTTTATATCTATGACGAGTTGCCGGACGACGCGCGGCACGAGCTGGAACAGCACACCGAGCGCTGCGCCGGTTGTGCGGCGGATTTGAAAACCTCGCGCGAGTTTCGCGGGCTGATGAGCGAGGTTCTTCCCGCGTCCGAGCCCACGCCCAACCTGCTGGCGGCTTCCCGCATGCGGCTTGCGGAAGCGCTGGAGTCAGCGGAGCCCTCGCGGCGCTGGCGCTGGACCCTGGACCTGGCCGGATGGTTGCAGCAGGTCCGCTTCGCTCCCGCTCTGGCGGTGGTGCTGTTGATGATCGGCTTTGCCGGCGGGGTGATGGCCAGCTACAAGCTGGTGAACAAGCCCACTGACATCGCTCCAGCTTCCAAAACTCCTCCCCCCCTCTCCCAGGCTTCGATCGCCGGCATCCGATCCATCCTTCCCGACCCCGGCTCCCGCAAAGTTGAGATCCAGTATGACACCGTGCAGCCGGAGAAGGTGGAGGGGTTGATCGACGATCCGCGCATCCAGCAGCTGCTGTTGTTCGCGGCGCGCAGTAACTACAACGCCGGCGTCCGCATGGACTCGGTGGACCTGCTGGCGCAGCGCCCGGAGGACCGCCAGGTGCGCGATGCGCTGATCTTCGCGCTGCGCTACGACGCCAATCCCGGCGTGCGCCTGAAGGCCCTCGACGGCCTTGGCCCCTTCGTCCAGAACGACACTTCGGTGCGCAACGCGGTGCTGGAGGCGCTGCTGAACGATTCCAACCCCGGCGTGCGCTCCGAGGCCATTGTGCTGCTGAAGCCGTTGAAGGCCGATGCGGCGGTGCGCCAGGCCTTGCAGCAGTTGTCGCGGGAAGACAAGAGCAAGTTCATCCGCTCGGAGTCCCAGCGCGTGCTGGCCACCATCCCGGAGATCGATTAGAGAGGGGAACAGTCGAATTGAAACGTCATCATCAACTCGCGGTGCTGCTGGCCTTGGCCGCCTGGGCGGCGCCGCTATGGGCGCAGGACAAACACGTCACGCGCTCGGGGAGCGGCTGGGTCGAGGTGGTCAGCGGGACGCTGCCCGCGGCCCGCAACCTGAAAGTAGCCACCGAGTTCGGAGCGGTCACGGTGCGCGGCGGCTCCCCTCAAGGCATCACCTACACGGTGCGCAAGCGTCTGAACTCGGGCTCGGAGAGCTATGCTCGCCGCCAGTTCGAGTTGTTCACGGTGCGCGCCTCTCAGAAAGCGGAGTTCGCGGTACTGGAAGGGGAATGCACTGGCGCGGAAAGGATCTCGGTTGACATTACCCTCAACGTTCCACGCGACCTGGCGCTGGTGAAGATCGAAACCCGCGGCGGCAGCGTGGGCGTCACCGACATTGCCGGACGGGTGGAGGCGGAGACGGCCGGCGGCAGCATCCGCATGAACGATATCGGCAGCGCCGTCCGCGCCGCGACTTCGGGCGGCAGCATCGAGGTCGGTAGCGTCGGCGGCGACTTGAAGCTGGAGACGGCCGGCGGCAGCATCACCATCCGCTCGGCCGGCGGCAAGATTCACGCCGAGACCGCGGGCGGCAGCATCGAAGTGGGCTCGGCTACGCAAAGCGCCTATCTTTCCACCGCCGGCGGCAGCATCCAGGTGAAGCGGTGTGGCGGCGAGCTGCGGGCCTCGACCGCCGGGGGCAGTGTGGAGATCGGGGACGTGGGCGGCGGCGCTACGCTGGAAACCTCCGGAGGCAACATCCGGCTGGCCTCCGCCAAGGGAGCGGTGCGCGCCACCACTTCCGGCGGCGGCATCCGTCTGAGCGGCCTTACCCGCGGCGCTATCGCCAAGACTGCCGCCGGCCCCGTCTACGCCGAGTTCACTGCCGGCAAGGGCAGCTTCAGCGAATCGTATCTTGAGACCAGCATCGGCGACGTGATCGTGTACTTGCCGCCGGACTTGCCGGTCACGGTGCGCGCCACCATCGACGCCGCCATGGGGCATAGAATGACCTCGGATTTCCCCGAGGTGAAGCTCACGCAGGAAGGCGGCGAGTGGGGCGCGCGGGAGATCTTTGGCCAGGGCGCCATCAACGGGGGCGGACCTGTGCTCAAGATTCGTACCGCCGCCGGCAACATCGAATTGCGCCGCGGGAAAAGATGAAAGCAGATGGCACAAAGGGGATTGTTATGTCGAGATCATCTTCACTAGCTCTGCTGCTGGTAATTCTGCTCGCTATGCCGGTGCTGGCGGGCGAAATGCCCCGCCCGGAGCCCTCGCCCTTACCCGGCTACGGAGAGGTGTACGGCTCTTACATGGGTGTCGATGTGCAAGAGGTGACCCACGACCGCATGGCGGCGCTGAAGCTGAAAGAAGAGCGCGGCGCCGAGATCACCATGGTGGACCATGACGCGCCCGCCGGGAAGGCCGGACTGAAAGAGCACGATGTCATCCTGGAATTCAACGGGACGACGGTCCAGGGAACGGAGGAGCTGCGGCGGCTGATCCACGAAACCCCTCCGGGACGCAACGTGCAGTTGCTCATTAGCCGCGATGGCCAGCCCATGAACATCTCGCTGCAACTGGCCGACAAGAAGCAGTACTTCGCGAAGAAGCATGAGGCGATCGAAGTTGCCCCGATGCCGCCCATCCCTCCCATACCGGCGATCCCCGCACTGGACTTGACCATCCGCACCGGCTCCGCCTACGGGCTGCTGGTGGACGACCTGACACCGCAGCTCGGCGAATATTTTGGCGTCAAGAACGGCGAGGGCGTGCTGGTGAAGTCGGTGGAGGAGGGCACGCGGGCCAAGGCCGCGGGCTTCAAGGCCGGCGACGTGATCGTGCGCGTGAACAACCAGAAAGTCGCCGACCGCGGCGACTGGCGCTCGGCCCTGCGCGCCCATCGCTCCGGCAAGCTGACGGTGGGGATCGTGCGCGACCGGCGCGAGCAGAACCTCACCATCAATCTTCCCGAGTCCAGCCGCAATCATTCCTCGCTGCGCGTTCTCCCAACGGTGGTGGACCTGGATCTTGACTTGGACGTGGACATGGAGCAGGTGCGGGCGGAGCTGGCAGAACTGCGGCCGGACCTGGAACGCGCGCGGACCACGGCGCTGGAGGAAGGCTACAAAGCCCTGGAGAACGGGAGGAGGGCGCTGGACGCGAACGCAGAACAGATCCGGCGCGCCATGGATGAGGCGAAGAGGGCCCTCGATCGTGAGATGAAGTGCTGGCAGAAGAAGCTGGAAAAAGTGCAGAAGGACTCAAAAGAGCCGCAGGATTAAGTCGCGGTCATTCCCACCAACCTTTCTACTTTGTCATTCCTCGGGGCCTGAAACCGAGGAATCCTGGTTTTTGCCGGCGTATGAACTACGGCACGCCATCGTGTTGGACTATTCCGTCCAGCGCCGGAACACCAGGCAGCCGTTGGTCCCGCCGAAGCCAAACGAATTGCTCAATGCCACTTCCACCGCCGCCTTGCGGGCGGTGTTCGGCACGTAGTCCAGGTCGCATTCGGGATCGGGGTGTTCGTAGTTGATGGTCGGCGGAAGGATCTGGTCGCGCAGCGCCAGCACCGTGATCCCGGCCTCCAGGCCCCCGGCGCCGCCGAGCAGGTGCCCGGTCATGGACTTGGTGGAACTCACCGCCACTTTTTGCGCGTGCTCGCCCAGGGCGCGCTTGATGGCGACGGTCTCCAGGCGATCGCCAAGGGGGGTTGAGGTGCCGTGCGCGTTGACGTATCCCACTTGCTCGGGGGTGATCCTGGCGTCGCGCATGGCGTTGACCATCACGCGGTAGCCGCCGTCACCTGCTTCCGCCGGCTGGGTGATATGGTAGGCGTCGCCGCTCATGCCGTAGCCGATAATCTCGCCGATAATCCCGGCGCCGCGCCCCCGGGCAAACTCCAGCTCTTCCAGCACCAGGATGCCGGCGCCTTCGCCCACCACGAAGCCATCGCGCTCGGCGTCCCAGGGACGGCTGGAACGCTCCGGCTCCTGGTTGCGGGTGGAAAGGGCGCGCATGGCCGCGAACCCACCCACGCCCATGGGAGTGATGGCGGCCTCGCTGCCGCCGGCAATCATCACCTCGGCGTCGCAGCGGGCGATGATCTTGAAGCTGTCGCCGATGGAGTGCGCGCTCGAAGTGCACGCCGTGGCGGTGGCCTCGTTCGGCCCCTTGGCGCCGTAGCGGATGCTCACGTGCCCGGCCGCGAGATTGATGATGGAGGCGGGGATGAAGAAGGGCGAGATTTTGCGCGGGCCGCCCTGGAGCAGCGCCGAGTGCTCGCGTTCGATGACGTCGAAGCCGCCGATGCCGGAGCCGATGTGCACGCCCACCCGCTCGGCGATCCCGGGCGTGACCTCGAGGCCCGACATCTTCATGGCTTCGCCGGCCGCGGCCAGGGCCAGATGGATGAACCGGCCCATCTTCTTGACTTCTTTTTTCTCCACGAAGTTCAGGGGGTCGAAGTTCTTCACTTCGGCGGCTATCTGGCAGGCGAAATCGGTGGGATCGAAGGCGGTGATGCGGGCGATGCCGCTCTTGCCGGCCAGCAGGTTGCGCCAGGTCTCCTCGCTGGTGCTCCCCACGGCGCAGACCAGTCCCACACCTGTGACCACGACGCGACGGTTCAAAGCTCAGATTCCTCGCTGTGCGGGAGCCGCGGCTCCCGGGGGCGGGCTGCAGGCGCTCACTTGGCGCCCTTGGCGTGCTTGCCGATGTAGTCCACCGCGTCCTTGACGGTGCGGATCTTCTCCGCGTCCTCGTCGGGGATCTCGATCTCGAAGGCCTCCTCGAAGGCCATCACCAGTTCGACCGTGTCCAGCGAGTCGGCCCCCAGGTCGTCCACGAAGGAGGCGTTGGCGGTGACCTCGCCTTCGTCCACTCCCAGTTGTTCGACGATGATCTGCTTTACTTTCTCCTCGACGGCTGCCATCGCTTGCTTTCTCCTTGGGTGCAGTCAAAAGCCGTACGGTCCCAAGCCGTGCGCTCCAACGCCATGCGGTGAACCGCGGCGCCCAGGGCGGTTATGCGAGTTTCTTTTCCACGTAAGTGATCGCGTCCTGGACGGTGCGCATCTTCTCCGCGTCCTCGTCCGGGACCTCGATCTCGAAGGCCTCCTCGAAGGCCATGACCAGCTCGACCGTGTCCAGCGAGTCGGCGCCCAGGTCATCCACGAACGAAGCCGTGGGAGTGACTTCCGCCTCATCCACGCCCAACTGCTCCGCTACGATCTGCTTGATCTTTTCCGCTACGTTCGGCTTTTCCTTCACATCCGCCATGGCACACCTGACCTCCGCAATCGGGGTCCCCGGCGCGCCCGCAATCGGGGTCCCCGACGAGCCCGGTTTTGGCTCGTTGGGGTGATTGGGCGCGTTGGGGTGTAAGTGGTCTAACAAAGCGACCAGTGTACTTGCGGGTGCGAACCTGTGTAAAGCTCCGAGAATCAGCCAGGGATCAACCCGGATCAAGAACCGCAAGCAATCCGTGAATATCGGTGGAGATACGTGGCTGGTTCTTGTCCGTGCTCCACTATGTACTCTGTGGTTACAATCCCCTCATGCGCGCCGTGGTACAACGCGTCCAACGAGCTCGGGTGACGGTTTCGGGTGAGGCCAGCGGCGAGATCGGACAGGGCTTGCTGGTGCTCGTCGGCGTGGGGCAGAACGACACCGAAGCCGCCGCCGACTACCTGGCCGACAAGATTGCCGGGCTGCGCGTCTTCGAAGATGAAGCCGGGCGGATGAACCGCGCGGTGGGGGAGCTGGGCGGGGCTGTGCTTGTGGTCTCGCAATTCACCCTCTTCGGCGACCTGCGCCGCGGCAAGCGCCCGTCCTTCGCCGCCGCCGCCCGTCCCGAATTGGCACGCCGGCTTTACGAATATTTTGTGGACAAGCTGTGCGCCGCCGGCCTGCGCTGCCAAACCGGCCGCTTTCAGGAGATGATGCAGGTCGAGCTGATAAACGACGGACCGGTGACCATCCTGCTGGATTCGGAAAAAACGTTTTAACCACAGAGGACACAGAGGTACACGGATGGAAAGTGGATCATTGAGCCATTGGGCCATTGAAAATCCAGAAATAGGCGATTTGCAGGGATGTTGGCTTCAATGGCTCAATGGCCCAATGCCGCAATGACCCAATTCCTCTGTCTCCTCTGTGGTTAAAGGTTTTGCAGTATCGCGTCGGCAATCTTCGCCGCCTGCACCGCCGACTTCACATCGTGCACGCGCACCAGATGCGCGCCCTTCAGAATGGTCGCCGTCATGGCCGCCAGGCTGCCGTAGAGGCGCTCCTGGGGCGGGGCGTCGCTGCCGTTCTCGGCCAGCGTCCGCCCGATGAACGATTTCCTCGAGACGCCCGCCAGCAGCGGGAATCCGAGCTGGTGCAACTCGTTGAAGCGCGCCAGCAAGGGATAGTTCTCGTCGAAGCTCTTGCCGAAGCCGAAGCCGGGGTCGAGCACGATGCGTTCGCGGGCGATGCCGGCGGCGACGGCGGCCGCGGCGCCCGCCCGCAGCTCGCGGCTGACCAGCCCCACGGGATTGTCGAGCGGCGGCAGGGTACGCCACTCCGCCGGACGTCCGCGCATATGCATGAGCACCACCCCGCAACTCAGCCCGGCAAGCGTGGGCGCCATCTCCGCGTCCCAGCGCAGCCCGCTGACGTCGTTAGCGATCTCCGCCCCGGCCTCGACCGCCGCCCGCGCCACCCGCGCTTTATTGGTGTCGATGGAAACCACCGCCTCTGGACGCCGCAGTAGTTCCTCGATCACCGGCAGCACGCGGCGGAGTTCTTCCTCAGCCGAGACCGCCGGCTGTCCGGCAGCCGCCATCGCTCCCGGCCGCGTGGATTCTCCGCCGATGTCGAGGATGTCCGCACCCTCATCCAGCATCTCGAGTCCGCGCGCGATGGCCGCCTGCGGCTCGAAAAACCTGCCGCCATCGGAGAACGAGTCAGGCGTGACGTTGAGCACGCCCATGATGAGCGTCCGCGCGCCGAGTTCGAGGGCGCGCGAGCGCAGCTTCCAGTTGAAGCGAGGACGCATGGGAACTGTGAAATGTATCAAGGTTTTGGTGGAAGGGCACAGCTTGGGGGTGGTAATTTTGGCGCGCCGAGTGCCGGGGCGATACCGGGACACAAAGGTGCGCGACGGGGGAGGACCGCTTGCCAAGGGTAGTTTTTCGCCTGTTTCCGCTGTTGCTGCTTTTCCTCTCCGCGGGCCCTGCCTTGCACGCGCAGTTCATCGGCCGGCAGACGGGTTGCTACAGCCCGTCCATCGTTGCCAATCCAAACCGCCCGACGGTCGCCAGTCCCGCCGACATCACTCAGTACGGAGTCTTGGAGCTGGAGTACGGCTGGGACCGGGTGTGGCCCGGGGGAGGCGCTCGGGAATACGACTTCGGCGGCCTGCTGAAGTTCGGGCTGCTATGCGACGTCGAGTTGCGCTGGACTTCCACCGATTTTCTGTCGCAATCGGACGCGGCAGGGACGCAGAGCGGGTTTGGCGACAATTGGCTGGGGCCGCAGATCCGCGTCTATCGCCAAACCGCGCACGTCCCGTCGCTGGCGGTCAGCTACGCCGTCAAGATCCCTTCGGCCAGCGAGGCCACAGGGCTGGGGTCGGGCCGGGTCGATCATGCGATCACTTTCCTGGCCAGCAAGGATTTCAAGGGGATTCACTTCGACTTCAACACCACCTGGTTTCTGATCGGGGGAGCGCACGGTTTCGACCGCAATGAGCTGCTGACCCTGTCTTTTTCCCATCCTCTATATGCCGCCTTGGGGCTCACCGGGGAGTTCTACGGAAACACGCGCCTGAATCCCACCACGCCGGGATTCGTCTCGAACCTGTGGGCCCTGACCTATCAATTTTCGCCTCGGCTGGTGGTCGATGGAGGGATTGATGTCGGGCTCACTTCCGCGGCGCCCAACAAGCGCGTGTTCGCGGGAATGACGTATTCGATCACGAACCTCTATTCGGCGGTGAAGCGAAGCCACACCGGCAGGCAGACCGCGAAGTGACAAGTGGCCTTCTCTTGCTGAGTGCTGATTGCTGACTGCTAGTGCTCGCTGCCCGGTGCTACAATCACGCCAGGTATGCTCCGACGCGCGCTTCCAGTCTTACTCTTGCTCCTCGCCCTCGTCCCGCCCGCGCTGGCGAAGCGCGATCCGCTGGCGTCGCAGATTGAGATTATCCTCGCCCAACCCGACGCAGAGCGCGGTTTCTGGGGCATCGAGGTGGTCTCGCTGAAAGATGGCCGCACACTCTACGCGCTGAACTCCGCCAAGCTGTTCACCCCGGCTTCGAACACCAAGCTGTTCACCACGGCGACGGCGCTGGCGCTGATCGGGCCGGACTACCGCTTTAAGACCACGGTCGAGACCGCCGGCGCGGTGGACAAATACGGCCGCCTGGTAGGCGACGTAGTGCTGGTGGGGCGCGGCGATCCCAACCTTTCCGGCCGGGTGCTGCCCTATGCCGGCCACACCCAGCGCACGCAGCCTGCGATCCGCGTGCTGGAGCAACTGGCCGACCAACTGGTGCAGAAGGGCGTCAAGTTCATCGACGGCGACATCGTGGCCGACGATTCCTACTACGCCTTCGAGCGCTACGGCGAAGGCTGGACGCAGGACGACCTGGTGTGGGAGTCGGGCGCGCCCGTCTCCGCGCTGAGCATCAACGACAACGTGATGTTCGTCAACATCCTGCCCGCCGACCGTCCCGGCGAAAAGGCCTTCGTCTCCCTTGACCCGTTCGCCGATTACTACCGCCTCGACAACCGCATCCTGACCACGCCTTCCGGCACCGGACCGCGCAAAATCTTCATCAACCGCGAGCCCGGGTCGAACGTGCTGACACTCTGGGGCAACATCCCGGTGGACGATCCCGGCGCCGGGGAAGCGCTAGCCATCGATGACCCGGCGGCGTTTGCGGGACAGATCTTCCAACGCCTGCTCGAGCAGCGCGGCATCGCGGTGTACGGCAGGTCGCGCACCCGCCACACCGAGCTGGCCAGCTTGCAGACGCTCAGCGTGACCGCGCTGGCCTCCGGCGGGGGGGAGCATGGCATGCCCTCGCGGCAGCCGCTGGTGCTGGCCAGCTACCAGTCCTCTCCGCTCATCGACGATCTACAAGTGATCAACAAGGTCAGCCAGAACCTGCACGCCGAGCTGATGCTCCGTTTGCTCGGCCGCGAGAAGGGAACCTCAGGCACCATCGAGGGCGGCCTGGAAGTGGAGCGCGGCTTCCTGACCCAGGCCGGCATTCCGCCCGACCAGTATGTGTTCTACGACGGCTCCGGCATGTCGCGCGAGAACCTGGCGACGCCACACGCCGTGGTGCAACTGCTGCGCTACGCCGCCGCCCAGCCCTGGGGCAAGACCTGGTACGACACGCTGGCCATCGCCGGCGTGGACGGTTCGCTCGCCAACCGCTTCAAGGGGACCTCAGCCGAAGGCCGCGTGCGCGCCAAGACTGGCGCCCTGGGCCACATCAACGCGCTCTCCGGCTATGCCACTACCGTGAACGGCGTGCCCATCGCCTTCTCCATCCTGACCAACAACCACAAGCTCGCCTCCAAGAGCGCGCTCGATGTGGTTGACCAGATCATGCTGGCTATCGTCAACGACCAGCCGAAACGGAATTGAGCCATTGATTCATTGAATCATTGCGTCATTGAAGACGCCGTGTCTGGTCTTGATTTGCAATGGCTCAATACAGCAGAAACGGCAGCATCACCGTGCTGGGCTGGCGATCGGCGGGATAACGGCGTGCGATCACCGCCAGGTCCACGCCACCGGCCGTAAACGGCGTCGGTTCGAAGCGGCAGACGGCGGTCTGATCGGGGCTGGGCGCCGCCTGGCGCCGCAAACGAATGGGCTCTTGCCGGAACCTTGGCGGGAATTCCACGTCCTGCGCGGCGCCACAGCACAGATAGAGGCTGAGCACGTCGCAGAATTGCAGCACGTCGGTGAGGAAGTCGAATTCTTCGCGCGAACGCCCGCCCAGCAGCCGTTGCTGGCGCTCCTGCTCGCTATGAAGGAAAGCCACCAGCAGCCCGCAATCTTCCGCGCCATCGATCTCCCATTCCAGCCGGTTCCTGGCCAGGCGCCAGAAGTGCCCGCTCACCATGGCGCCGGCGATGGGCGCCAGCTTCTCGGTACGCTCGATGGAGCTGTCCCAGGCGCGAAGGAAATCCTTCGGCTGATAATCGAGGAACGAGAGCGGCTTCCCGTTGGCCACCGGGGTTTGCGCGTCCAACGGCGCCCAGCCATCATCGTGCATGGCGATGCCCTGCACTACTTCGGAACTAAGCTGCGGCAGGAGCGGAGGCCCGAACCCGGCCGCGATGGCGCCCGACAACGCGGCGTGGTCCGGCTGGGTGATGAGCCAATATTCCGGCGCGCTGGTTTTTTGCGTAGGAAGAATGGCATCCCACACCGGCACACAGGCTGGCGTGGGTTCTCCGCCGCCAATGGGACGCAGCACCACGGCTCACCGCCGCCGCTGCGCGCGCGCCGCCCGTGTCGAAGTGGCTGCCGCTCCCTTGGGCCCAGAGGTTGAGGGCGGCTTGCGCATGCCTTCCAGCAGTTGTTTCAGGACGACTGCGTTGTTCTGCTCGCGGTTGCGCGCGGAAAAGACCAGGGTGAGCTGGCGGCTGGAGCCCTCGAGCTCGTAGAGCCGCTCCAGCGCCTTCGCTGCCGCCGGGGCCGCGAGCTCTCCCAGGTATTTCTTGCGGAACGCTGGCCACAGGGTGGGACGGGCGTGGAACCAGCGGCGCAGCTCGTCCGACGGCGCCACGTCCTTCAGCCAGGCGTCCAGCGCCGCAGCATCCTTCGTTACGCCGCGCGGCCACAGCCGGTCGACCAGCACTCGCGTGCCGTCGGAGGCGGAGGATTTCTCGTACGCGCGTTTGAGGGCCACCGGCATGAACGCTTCTCGGGGATTGCAAAGCTCGGCTGGCCTCCCCATAATAATCGTTTGCCGAGACTGGGGGAAATCCTGGTATTGCTTTCTCTGGCGCTCGCCCTCACGGGATGCGAGTCGCGACCGCCCTACAAGAGCGACGCCGAACTCGGGCTCAACCCCCAGCAGGCGCGAGGCCGCGCCCTCTATGATACCTACTGTCTCCGCTGTCACGAGGCCTACATCTCGGGCGGCAGGAACGGGCCTTCGCTGATGGGCGTGTTCAAGAAGAAGGAGCTGCCTAGCGGCGCCCCAGCCAACGACGAGCGCGCCGCCGAGGTCATCCTGCGCGGTCGTGCCAAGATGGCCGCCTTCAGCGACCGGCTGAGCGTGGAGCAGGTGCAGGACATCCTGGCCTACATGCACACGCTGTAAGGCTCACCGCGCGGATCTGGTCCCCGCAGAGGCCCCCTGGAACTGCTATCCTGAAGTCGTTCTCGCCCCGGGCGGTCATGCAGACTCTGCTCACACCGGCTCCCCCGCAAACTGCCGCCAAGAAGCATCTGCTGGGATGGACCGTTTTTAGCGTGCTGGTGCTGGCGGCGGCGGCGTTCGGCGCGCTGGGGGGGCTGCTGTTCGTATATTCCACCGACCTGCCGCAGGTCGAGGAGCTGGAGCGCTACCGGCCCAGCTCGATCACCGAACTCTACGACGACCAGGGCCGCGTGATCGGCTCCTTCGCGCTGCAACGGCGCGTCATCGCCTCCTACAACGACTTCCCCAAGGTGCTGCGCGATGCCGTGATCTCCACCGAAGACAAGGAGTTCGAGAAGCACTGGGGGGTGGACTTCTACCGCGTCTTCGGCGCGGCCTGGCGCGACCTGATGGCGGGCAGCAAGGCGCAGGGCGCCTCCACCCTGACCATGCAACTCGCGCGCAACCTGTTTCTCTCGCCCGAGCGCGCCTACCGGCGCAAGCTGCAGGAGATCATGCTCTCGCTGCAGATCGAGCGCCGCTTCACCAAGCCGCAGATCTTCACCATGTACGCCAACCAGATCTTCCTCGGGCACGGGGCGTACGGCTTCGAAGCGGGGGCGGAGTTCTACTTCGGCAAGAAAGCACGAGACCTGACGCTGGAAGAAGCGGCGCTGCTGGCCGGCATGCCCAAGGCGCCGAATCTCTATTCCCCGATCAACAACCCGGAGCGGGCGGTGCGGCGGCGCAACCTGGTGATCAACAGCCTGCTGGAAGACGGCAAGATCACCACCGACGAGGCTACCCGCGCCAAGAACGCGCCCCTCAAGCTGAATGTGCAGTGGGACACCAATTCGCTGGCGCCCTATTTCGTGGAAGAGGTGCGGCAATACCTGGAGAAGAAGTACGGCAGCGACCAAGTGCACGAGGGCGGGCTGCGCGTGTACACCACGCTGGACATGGACCTGCAGAAGACGGCCAACCAGGCAGTGCTCGACGGGCTGGCCGCCTACGAGCGCCGTCACGGGTCGAAAGGGAGCCTGCGCAACGTGCTGGCTAACGGCGCGACCCTCGACGGCTTCCGCCATCCCGATTGGCAAGAGCCGCTCGAACCAGGCAGCTATGTGCACGCCCTGGTGCGCTCGCTGTCGGGCACCAGCGCCATCGTGAAGTTCGGCAAGTACCTGGCGACCATCGGCCCCGGCGAGATGGCGTGGACGGGCAAGCGCTCGCCGCGCGAACTGCTCTCGGTCGGCGATATCGTGTACGTCAAAGTCCAGTCCCTCGCGCCTGACGGCGCCGCCAAAGTCAGTCTGGAGCAGGATTCGGGCACGCAGGGCGCGCTGATCGCGCTCGACAACTCCACCGGCGACATCAAGGCCATGGTGGGCGGACGCGATTTCGACGAATCCAAGTTCAACCGCGCCACCCAGGCGCTGCGCCAGGTGGGTTCGGCCTTCAAGCCTTACGTGTACACCACCGCCGTCGAGAAGGGGGCCTCGCCCGACGACGTCATCCTCGACGCTCCGGTGACCTTCACCACTGCCTCCGGTCCGTATACGCCCCACAATTACGACGGCCGGTTCGAAGGCACCATCACCCTGCGGCGGGCGCTCTCGCAATCGCGCAACGTCCCGGCGCTGAAGCTCGCCGACCGGCTGGGGATGAATGCAATCATCGAGACGGCGCGCCGCTTCGGCATTACGTCGCCCATGCCGGCGTATCTGCCGGTAGCCATCGGCGCCGCTGAGGTGACCCTGATCGAGCAGACCGCGGCCTTCACTACCTTCCCCAACGATGGCGTGCGGGTGGTGCCACGCTACATCCGCCGGGTCACCGACTACCAGGGACAGGTACTGGAGGAAGACTATCCCGAGGTCAGGGACGTGATCACCCCCCAGACCGCGCGGGTGATGACCTCCCTGTTGCAGCAGGTGGTGCGGCACGGGACGGCGTACGCCGCCGCCAGCCTGAAGCATCCGCTGGCCGGCAAGACGGGCACCACCAACGACTTCACCGACGCCTGGTTCATCGGCTTCTCGCCCTCGATTGCCTGCGGGGTGTGGGTGGGCTTCGACGAGAAGAAGACGTTGGGCAATAAAGAAACTGGGGCGCGCGCCGCCCTGCCCATCTGGATGGACTTCATGCGAGTCGCGCTTGCGGGACGCGACGACGAGAACTTCACTCCACCGCAACCTGTTGCGCACGCCGCCGTCGCCCAGACCCTGGACACTTCCGACCAGGCACCGGGAGATGGCGAGACGCACTAGGGCAGTCATTGGTCCCTTTGCTTCGCTCAGGGCAGGCTAAAGGCGGTCGTCGGCCAAAACCCACCGCGGAGACACAGTGTCACGGTGAGCTGCTTCGCGGATGGTCCTGGCAAACCCGTGACAAAAGTCATCGCCCACCGCAGCGCGTCCCCGTAGCCTGCATTCAGGAGATAACGATGGGGCCGCGTTCCGTGGAAATCCTGGCTGCTGAGAACCGCGAACTTAGGAAGCTGCTCACCTCCCTGGGAGCGCTCGTGGAACTAACGGCGGCAGACGCGGCCCAACTATCCCATGCAGCTCGACCACAGGAGAGGAAGAAGCAAATGGCCATCACTGCCAGCAAGACCGTCGGCGAACTCGCTGTTGAACTGCCGGGCGCGGCCCGGATATTCGAAAAACTGGGGATCGATTACTGCTGCGGCGGCGCCAAGTCGTTGCAGGACGCTTGCACCGAAGCGCGCCTGACGATTGACGATGTCATCCGCTCCTTGGAGCAAAGCGAAAGCGCCCGCCCGGCGGCCACGCCCGAGTGCGACTGGACGACGGCGCCGCTGAACCAACTCACCGCCCACATCGTGGCGAAGCACCACACCTACGTCCGCCAGGAGGTCTTGCGCATCCAGGCGCTGCTGACGAAAGTGGTGGCGGCCCACGGGCAAAACCATCCCGAAGTGGCGAAGATCCAGCAAGCCTTCGAAGATCTGGCGAGCGAGCTCGCGGCGCACATGTTCAAGGAAGAGAACGTGCTGTTCCCCTATCTCGACAGCATGCAAGCGGCGGTGGACCGCGGCCAGCCTGTGCCCCCGCCGTTCTTCGGCACCGTGCGCAACCCGGTGCAGATGATGATGATGGAGCACGACGGCGCAGGCGAGAAGCTGAAGCAGATGCGCCAGCTCAGCTCCGGGTACTCGGCGCCGGCCGACGGTTGCGCCAGCTACGCCAGCCTGTATCGCGGGCTCGGCGAATTCGAGCAGGACCTGCACCAGCATATCCACCTGGAGAACAACATCCTGTTCCCGCGCGCGGTGGAGATGGAAAAGAGGAACTAGCTACTGGCGATCGGCCTGGCGGCGCTCGGCGCTGCTCATCTGGCCGTAGAGTTTGTCGCGCTCCTGCCCCAGCCAGGGATTGCTGGGGGCCATCTGCAGGGCCGAGGTGAAATAGCGATAGGCGGCCACCCGGTCGAGCGGCACGCAGGTGCCGGTAGCGTAGAGCGCGCCCATCTGGCTGGCCGCCGCGGGGCTGGGACGCTTCATCGCCTGCCGCAGATAGGCCAGGCCGGTGGCGCAGTCGCGACGCACACCCCGTCCGTGGATATACTTCTGCGCCAGTTGCAGCAGGGGATCGTCCTTCGGCACGACTGCATCCGCCGGCCTCGGGCGGCTGGCATGGGCATACTGGGCCGCCCGCCCGGTGTTCTTCTTTGGAGCAGCATCCTCGCCGGTATCCGGGCCGGGCTTCGCCGCTTCGGCGGACTTCTCACTTGCTGCCGGAACTAGTGTGTCATCGGGCTTGGAGGGCGGACTTGGAACTCCGGCCGGCTGCGGTCCCACATCCGGCGTAACTCCAGGGCCGGGCAGCGCTTCGTTGGCGGCTGCGGGGGCGGATGGTTGGGGTGCGGCGGCTGCGGGTTCAGGCGCGCCAGGGTTCGCTGGAACAGCCGGGGCAGCCGGCGCAGGGGGCTGCGGGTTCACGCGCTCCAGCACTGCAGCATAGAGCGGGCCGGCGCGCGCGCGCAGCTCTGACCGGAAGAGCCATCCTGCGAGCACGGCCGCCACCAGCAACGCCAGCGTGATCCACAGGCCTAGATGGCTTCGGGTCTCTTCCTCCTCGAGAAGATAGTTGGTACCGGTGGGCTCGCTACCGAGGCCAAGAAACGAGGGCCCGGTAACGGCGGGCGCTGCGGGACGGCGTGGCTGCGGCTTCGCGTCCAGGCCAAGGACGGATGTTCCCGCCGAAGCCCTGAACGGTGGTGCTGCCCGGTCCGGGGAAGCGACCTCGGCAGGTTTGGCGGGCGCCGTCTCCATCCGGCTGCCGCACATGCCGCAATAGCGATTCGGTTCCGGGTTATCGTGACCGCAGCGGCTGCAACGCACGCGCATCCCCTCCTCGGCCAGAGGTAGAGGTATAGGTTATTCGATGCCGCTGGCGGCGGGTTGTGCCGCCTTTGGTTCCCTCTTAAAAAAGCAAAGGGGCGACCTCGCGGCCGCCCCCGATGGCTGCTGAATGCGGGAGTCCGGGGTCCCCAGCAAACCTGGTTTTGGTTGGCTGGGGTGGAAGCACCGCATCCGCTTAGAGAGGTTGTACGTTCTCTGCCTGCCAGCCCTTGGGTCCCTTCACGACGTTGAACTGGACGGCTTGCCCTTCCTGCAGGCTGCGGAAGCCTTCGCTCTGAATGGCTGAGAAATGAACGAAAACATCTTCGCCGTTCTGCCGGCTGATAAAGCCGTAACCCTTGGCGTCGTTGAACCACTTTACAGTTCCTTGCTCCATACGTGTTGCACACATCCTTGTTTTGATTTTGCTCTGAGATGAACCGGAAGGTACTGCGTGAGGCAGATGACGCTATTCAGCGGATGCTGCTCCAACCGCCGCTTCAATCTAAAGCAGTTTCAGTATACCGCAAGTTTCCTGTAAAGGCTAGAAACTGCACGCGCGACCAGAAAATGGGATTCACCGCCGCCCCGGTTCGCCGACTGCCTGGAGCGGAGTCAGGGGATACCCCCTCCCCTAAGACCGAAGCGCCAATACCTGCAGCTCAGCAACTTGCAAAATTACTGCTCGTAAATACCGATTAAATTAAATAAGTGGGCCACGCGCCGCACCACTCCCGGGCCAGCTCCCCCCGTCGGTGAGGGGCTGGACGCTCGACGTTCTCAACGCGATCCGCAAATTGGGTAGAGCCAACTTCTCGCTCCGGGAGCTCTACGCGTTCGAAGCCGAGCTTGCCGAGATGCACCCGCGAAACCAAAACGTGCGGCCGAAAATCCGTCAGCAGCTTCAGGTTCTACGGGACTTGGGACTGATCGAGTTTACCCGTCCCGGCAAATATTCGATTCGAGGGTGAGTATAGAATGGTGCCCCACCAGGCGAATGGAAGTCCCGCGCCTTGGAAGCCAGCTATACACCGCCATGCTCCTGTGGTTCGTTAAAGGGAATCCCCACCCTCAAGCGCCGGCGCTACACGGCGACCGCCTCCATCTCCCGCGCTTCTTTCTGAAGGCTCTCGAACAGAATGCTCGACAAGTAGCGCTCGCCGAAGTCGGGGATCACCACCACGATCAGCTTGCCAGCGTTCTCCGGGCGCTCAGCCAGGCGCACGGCGGCGACGACGGCTGCGCCGGATGAAATCCCCACCAACAAGCCTTCTTCCTGGGCGAGCCGGCGGGCCATAGCCACGGAATCGTCGTTGTTGACGGTTATCACCTCGTCGATCATGTCGGTGCGGAGGATCTCGGGGACGAATCCCGCGCCGATCCCCTGGGTCTTGTGCGGGCCCGGCTGTCCGCCGGAG
>JAHFUA010000156.1 GCA_023265315.1 Acidobacteriota bacterium
TGGAGGAGGAACCTTTATCCTTAATCGCTGGCCACGGCGCGCAGCCCGGCGGACTTTCCGGTGACGTGCCGCAACTCTTTTCCGATATAGATCTGCCGCGGACGCGCGATCTTCTGCTCGGGGTCTTCCAGCATCTCCTGCCACTGGGCCAGCCAGCCCGCCACCCGCGGGATGGCGAAGAGCACGGTAAACATCTCCGGCTTGAAGCCCATGGCCTGGTAGATGATGCCGGAATAGAAGTCCACGTTGGGATAGAGCTTGCGCTTGACGAAGTACTCGTCTTCGAGGGCGATCTTCTCCAGCTCCAGGGCGATATCCAGCTTGGGATTGCGGCCGGTGACCTTGAACACCTCTTCCGCGGTGCGCTTGATGATGCGGGCGCGGGGGTCGTAGTTCTTGTACACGCGATGACCGAAGCCCATCAGCTTGCCCTTGCCTTCCTTGATGTGCTTGACGTAATCCTTCACGTTGTCCACGGAGCCGATCTGCGCCAGCATGACCAGCACTTCCTCGTTGGCGCCGCCGTGCAGCGGGCCGGAGAGGGCGGCGCAGGCGGCGGCGGTGGCGGCGTAGGGGTCGGCGTGCGAGCTGCCCACGGCACGCATCACGCTGGTGGAAGCGTTCTGCTCGTGGTCGGCGTGCAGGATGAAGAGCACGTCCAGCGCCCGCGCCAGCACCGGGTTGGACTGGTAGCGGGGCTCGGTGCGCTTCCACAGCATGTGCATGAAGTTTTCGGTGTAGCTGAGGTCGTTCTCGGGGAAGACATAAGGCAGGCCCAGGCTGTGGCGAAAGGCGTAGGCGGCGATGGTGGGCATTTTGGCCACCAGGCGCAGGATCTGCTGCTTGCGGTTGAGCTTGTCCTTGATGTTGTGCGCCTCAGGATAGAAGGTGGAGAGCGCCGCCACGGTGCTGGTCAGGATGCCCATGGGGTGGGCGTCGTAGTGGAACCCGTCAATGAACTTCTTCAGGTTCTCGTGCACCAGGCGGTGCTGGCTCACCTGTTCCACCCAATCTTTCAACTCGTTCTGGCTGGGCAGCTCGCCGTTGAGCAGGAGGTAGGCCACTTCCAGGAAGGTGCAGTTCTCCGCCAGCTCCTCGATGGGATAGCCGCGGTAGCGCAGGATGCCGTTTTCGCCGTCCAGATAGGTGACGGCGCTCTTGCAGGAGGCAGTATTCATGAAGGCGGGATCGTAGCTCATCATTCCGAAATCGTCGGGGCCGGTCTTGATCTGGCGCAGATCGGCGGCGCGGATGTGCCCGTCGTTCAGCGGCAGTTCGTAGCTCTTCTGGGTGCGGTGATCGGTCAGGGTGACCTTGTCGTTGGCCATCTCTAATCTCCTTGTCGGACCTTCCAAATGTCCGGGATAGCGCAGGGTAGGGTGGAGCAGGGCTTCAGCCCTGCACGATCTGGCATCAACAGACCTTGGCTTCAGCCGCTGAGGGACCGCTACTTCCGCACACAGTTGCTGCGATCGTTCAGTACCTCAGGGGCTGAAGCCTACAACTTAAGGCCGATCTCAATGCAGGCCTAAAAGGCCTGCTCCACCCAGGTAAGTAGGGGGCTCCATACGGCACCCATTCCCCGGCATGCACACCGGCGCGGCCCCGGCGGCACGCAGGCTGCGCACCATGCTCCCCTAAGGATACTCTCCCTACAGTGACATAGCTCACATATCCCCGTGACCCAGGTCGCAGAAGGCCGTGGCCCCCTGGGGTACTCTGGGCGCGTTCCTGGCATCAGGGAGACATCCGTCTCGTATAATCTTTTTTTGTGAGGACAGCGGCATGAAGACTGTTTTCGTTGTGGGGGCGGGTCCAGCGGGATTGTTCGCGGCGCAGAAGATGGCGCAGGCCGGTCACCAGGTGATTGTGCTCAATCGCGACATCAAACCCGGCGGGCTGGCCGAATACGGCATCTATCCCGTCAAAGACAAGATGAAGATTGGCCTGCGCAAGCAGTTCGCCAAGGTCCTCAGCTTGTCCAACCTGCATTACTTCGGCCACGTGCCGGTGGGCAGCGAGTCCGCGGTCACCATTGACGACCTGCGGCAGTTCAGCCCCGCGGCCATGGTGTTCTCGGTCGGCGCCCAGGGCACCAAGAGCCTGGGCCTGCCCGGGGAGAACGCCAAGGGCGTCTATTCCGCCAAGGATTTCGTCTATTACTACAACCAGCTCCCACCCTTCGCCTCGCGCGATTTCTCGACCGGCAAGCGCATCGCCGTCATCGGCATGGGCAACGTAGCGGTGGACATCATCCGCTGGCTGCTGCAGGACGATCCCAACCGGCAGACGGAAGAAGTCGTCATCGTCGCCCGCCGCGGCCCGTTCGAGGCCAAGTTCGATGAGAAGGAATTCGCCCACGTGCAGATGCACCTGGATCGCCAGCTCTTCCAGCAGGAACTGGAGCGGGTGAAGGACAAGATCGCGGCGGTGGGGCAGGACATCTCCAAGGTCGCCGAAGCCACCTTCCCCGCCCTGGTAAAGTATCCCGACCAGGAGCTGGTGATGCCGCGGCTGACCTTCCGCTTCCTGTCCTCGCCCAAGGAGATCCACGCCGGGCCGGACGGCCGCATCAACCGCCTGACCGTCACCGAGAACTTGCTGGTCCCGAAGAATGGCGGCACGGCTTCCAAGGGCACCGATCAGACCGCCGATCTCGACGTGGACACCATGATCTTCGCCATCGGCGACGTGCATGATCCCAAGCTCGGTCTGCCCTGCAGCCGCGATGGCTACACCACGCGCCCGAATCCGGAGGATCCCAAGGCGCCGGTGTTCGAGGTCTTCGATCCCAAGAAGAACGAGGTGGAGCCCGGCGTGTACGTGGTGGGCTGGGCGCGCCGCGCCAGCGACGGTCTGGTGGGCATCGCTCGCCACGATGGCGAGGTCGGCGCCGAGAAGGTGCTGCACTACCTGGAGAGCGCTCCGGAGGGCGCTCCGGTTTCTCCGCAAGCGGTCCAGCGGCGCTTGGAGTCAAAGGGCGTGAAGGTGGTGACGAAGGAAGATATCGCGCTGCTGGGCAAGGTGGAGGAGCGGGAAGCGCAGAAGCGCGGTTTGGTATCGTTCAAGTTCTCCGACGACGAGAGCATGCTGAACGCTATCGAGAAGGAGAAGTCGAACGCGTGCGTCTCGGCTGACTGAGCCAAGACTACCGTCCGTCCCGCAGGCGGGTCCGCCACACAGCCCGCCTTTTTTCTTGGCCACCAATGTTGCCTCTAAAAATACCATACCAACTCATTGAAAACACATAAGTTACATTAGGAACCCGCGCTCCTCGCCGGCGCATCTATCCTACTTGGTAGCTCTCTCGCGCGTTCCCCTTAGCAGGTGCTCCATGGTGCTATGAGTTCCGCTGTCCCGAAATTGGGGGAGCGGCCTGCCCTGAAAGTGAAAGCACCCCGCTTACCTCGGGCAACGACGAGGCTCAGCAGGCCTGTCGCCCGCCCGACCGACAAAAAAGGCTGGTCAGGAGGACAGCGCCATGCGAGGAAGCAAGTGCAGGGCGCTGGGAAAGTCTATGTTGGAAGCCGTAATCATCATCGTGGCCCTTGGCGGACTGGAAATCGTTCTCTGGTATGTCGATCACAAGCAGCAAAAGAAGGTGGTGGACCTGCTGGATTCCATCTGGGCGGAGCTGGCAATCCGCAATTCAGCGGAGGAAGACCTGCGGAGTGTCGTCCCTAAGTAGCAGTCCGGCGGAGCCGTCAGCGCAGGAGTCGCACAATGCCCTCGGCGATCTCGGCGGCCGGCCGGTCGCGAGAGATGAGCGGTGCGGCCAAGGGATTGTCACCCGGGCTGCCACCGGCCAGCAGGGCGACGCGTACGGGAGGCTGGGCCTGCGCCAACTTGCGGCAGAATTCCATCACTTCCGGGCTGGCCGGATCGTCCGTCGCCACCACCACCAGGTCATAGAGGTAGTGGGGCCAGCGCGGCGGCGCATCCGCCACGTGGCTGATGCGATGCAACACGTGCCCCTGGGCGATCAGCAGCCGCGCGCGCAGTTCCCAGGCCTTCTGGTCGGGGTCCACGACCAGCAGCCGCTTGGCGAACCCCGCCCCTTGCTCTTCCCCCGGCGGCGGCGCGTTCGACGACATCATGTCGGATTTTAGGCTGGCGCCCACAGACGTGTCAGTGATCTGCGACTCCACCGAACCGGTCAGCCATCACCCACACCCAGAACCCGCTCACGGCAGCAGCACGATTTTCCCATAAGCACCCGGGGCCAGCACCGCCTGGTGGGCGCGCGGGGCATCGGCCAGAGGCATCTCCTGCCCCACCACCGGCCGCAGCGTGCCGTTCTCCATGCCTGCGGCCAGCGCCGCGTGGATACCGGCGAGCTCCCGCTCGCTGGCGGCAAACAGCATGAGGCCCTTCACCGTCGCCTCGCGCATCATGGCGTCGCGCGGATTCACCTCCACCGGACCGCGACTGCCGACGATAATCACCTTTCCCCCGGTCGCAACCAATTGCAGGTCTTTCCCCAGGTTCTTGTTGGCGAGCATCTCCAGGATGACATCGGCGCCGGGGCCGCCGGTCACGGACATCAGCTGGTCGGCAAAATCCGGCGCATGGTGGTCGAGCACGTGGTGCGCGCCCTCCTTGCGGACCAGCTCTTTGCCCTTGTCGCTGCCGGCGGTGCCGATCACCGTCATGCCGGCGGCGCGCGCCAGTTGCACGGCGGCGACGCCGACCCCACCGCTGGCGCCGTGCACCAGCACCACCTCCGGCGGTTTGGCCTCGGCAAGCTGGAAGAGCGCGCGGTATGCCGTGGCGTAAGGAACAAATACCCCAGCGCCCTGCGCGTACGAGATCTTCTGCGGCAGCGGATGCACCTGGGATTCCAAACATAAGGCCTTCTCAGCGTAGGGGCCGCTGACCGCGCCGGAAAGATACACGCGGTCGCCGGCCTTCAGGCGCTTCACGCCTTCGCCCACCGCCTCCACCACGCCGGCGCCATCCGAACCCGGCGTGTAGGGCAACGACGGCTTGCGGGCGTATGCGCCCGAGCGAATGTAGGTATCCACCGGGTTCACGCCCGCGGCGTGCACGCGCACCACGACCTGCCCCGGACCCGGCTTGGGATCGGGCACGTCCTCCAACTTCATCACTTCCGGACCGCCGAACTCATGTACCCGAATCGCCTTCATGGTTCTGCTCCTCGACCGCGACGCGTCAGTGCACACAGTTTAATCCGCCGGCCGGGGTTTTGCGATTCGGATGGACCGCCTAGATGTTGATCGGCTTGTCGCGGTGCCGGCGGACGTACCAGCAAGGATTGTGCCCCAGGTGGGGAAACAGCGAGCGCACGCAGACCTGGTTCTCCGGTTTCAGGAACATGAACTCGGTCTTACCGTCCTTGAGCGGGACCGCATAGTAGGGCTGGACTTCCACCGTCCCGAAGGGATCGCGGCTGCTGGGGATACGGTATCGCACCGAAGCGTAATCCCCCGCGTACAGCAGCGCGAACGACACGACCACGACGATAAGCGAGGTTCTCACGCCAACCCAAGATTATACGCAGTTCACAGACGCGCCCGCGGATGGCAGCGGCTGCTGCACGTGCCCTCCCTCGCCCGCAATCCGCTCTCCGTGAGGAACTCCATTACTCCCGGACATGCCCCCAGCGAGGTTGCTTCTCGTCTTTTCGGAATCTAGTGCGAAGCGACCAGGCAGCTTAGGGTAGGCGTAGTCTCCGCGGACTAATAAAGGAACAGGAATGGCTGTCCACCGACAGCGCGCCACCTGGGAATCGCGCGCGAAGATTTGCACCCTTGCACTTTTTTCCCTGATTACTCTGTCGCTGGCCGGCTGCACTTTGTTGGGCAACCAGGCGGCGACCAATCCGACCGTCAGCGTTAGCCTTTCGCCGGCTTCCGTCTCCGTGCAGGCAGGCCGCACCCAGCAGTTCACCGCCAGCGTAAGCGGCTCGACCAACACCGGCGTCACCTGGTCGGCGACCGGGGGAAGCGTTTCCTCCAGCGGCACGTACACGGCTCCCACCAGCGCCGGCAGTTACGTGGTGACGGCCACGAGCATGGCCGATAACACGGTGTCGGCGTCGGCCGCAGTCACGGTTACCGCCGGGGTCTCGGTGACGATCTCGCCCGTTTCGGCCTCGATGCTGACCAACGGCACGCAGCAGTTCACCGCCACCGTCACCGGCTCCAGCAATACCGCGGTCACCTGGTCGGCGACCGGGGGAAGCGTTTCCTCCGGCG
>JAHFUA010000053.1 GCA_023265315.1 Acidobacteriota bacterium
TGTCGGAGTCGAACTTGAGGCGCTTAGCGGGCGTGAGCAACCCTGAGCGCAGCGAAGGGGAGCGGGAGCCCGCTGCCGAAATCCCGAGCGCAGCGAGGGACCTAGAACTCTGGCGGAAGCCTGTCGGAGTCGAACTTGAGGCGCTTAGCGGGCGTGAGCAACCCTGAGCGCAGCGAAGGGGAGCGGGAGCCCGCTGCCGAAATCCCGAGCGCAGCGAGGGACCTAGAACTCTGGCGGAAGCGTGTCGGAGTCGAACCGACCCAAGCCGGGGAATTCCCGACTCGCACCGGTTTTGAAGACCGGGAGAGTCACCGGACCCCATGCGCTTCCGCGCGCGGGCACCCAACCGCCTCATTCTATCGCAGGCGCTTGATGTATTCGTTCAGGCCGGCTGCCGGCGGGTGCGGCGGAGGCGCTTGCGTGCGACTTCGAGCGCCTTCAGTTCCGCCTCTTCCCGGGTGGAACCGGTCTCCCGCACCAGGGTCGCGCCCGGAGACACGTTATCCGCCTGGCAGTGGAATACCTCTCCCAGCTTGTAGGAGGTGAGCCGCAGCGGCCAGCTTTCCAGCTCCAATTGCTTTTCTTGGTAGGCCTCCGGTTTCATCGCTCACCAGCCGGTCATGCCGCACGCGCCGAGGGGTTCGAAGTTCCCTTCTGCACTGGCGCGCCCACCAGGTTCCCCCATTCCGTCCACGAGCCGTCGTAGTTGGTGACGTTCTGGTAGCCGAGCAGGTACTTCAGCACGAACCAGGTATGGCTGGAGCGCTCGCCGATGCGGCAATAGGCGATGATGGGACGGGTGCCGTCGATGCCTTCGCCGCCGTAGAGCGTTTTCAGCTCATCGTAGGACTTGAAGGTGCCGTCGTCGTTCGCCGCTTTGCCCCAGGGGATATTGCGCGCGTTGGGGATGTGGCCGCCGCGCTGGGCGGTCTCGGGCAGTCCCGGAGGCGCCACGATCTCCCCCGTGAACTCCTGCGGGCTGCGCACATCCACCAGCGGCTGGCGATTGCGGCTGTGCTCCTGCACCTGCGGCAGGTAGGCGCGGATGGAGAAGTCCGCCGCCAACGCCCGGTAGCTGGCCCGCGGATAGGTGGGCACATCGGTGGTCACTTCGCGGCCTTCGGCGATCCACTTCTTGCGCCCGCCGTCGAGGATGCGCACATCACGGTGCCCGTAGATCTTGGCCTGCCAGAACGCCCAGGCGGCAAACCAGTTGTTGTTATCGCCGTAGAGGATGAGCGTGGTGTCGTCGGAAACGCCGGAGCCGGCCAGCAGGTTCTCGAACTCGGCCGGTGAGAGGATGTCGCGCCGCACCTGGTCGGCGAGCTGCGTGGTCCAGGACCAGGCGATGGCTCCGGGAATGTGTCCCTGGCTGTAGGCGCTGGTGTCCACATCCACTTCCACCAGGCGGAGCTTGGGATCGTGCAGGTGATCGGCCAGCCAGGACGTGGTCACCAGGACCTCGGGATGAGCATAGGTCGTCATGTTGTCTTCTCCTTACTCTTTTAGTGGAAAAGCGGAAAATGCGGTCCCCGGGATCGCTCACAAAAGAAAAACCCGCGCGTCGTATGACGGCGGGCGGGTCTTTTCTAATCTTGAGTCGGGACTCTACCCACACGCCGGCGGCGAGGTGCTACAACAAGCCGCGACTCTAGGGCAGGTCCACATCCAGCGATAGAATACGCACGAGGCAGGACCAATGTCAAACCCCAACAAGCCGGCCAGCAAGGCAAAGCGGCGCCGTTTTGCCTTCGTGAAGGCGGATGTTTTCAGCGCGCGGGCGCTCGAAGGCAATCAGCTTGCCGTGTTCCTGGACGCGCGCCGGCTGCGCGATTCCGAGATGCAGGCGCTGGCCCACGAGATGAACCTGGCGGAAACCACCTTCGTGCTGCCGCGGCCACGCGCGGTCGAGGCCAAGCAGGGCGTCAGGGTGCGCATCTTCACCGTGCAGGAGGAGCTGGAGTTCGCCGGCCACCCCACCCTGGGGACGGCCTTCGTCCTACGCAAGCCTAACGAGCGCGAGGTCGCGCTCGACCTCAACGTCGGTCGAATCCCGGTTCGATTCGAGGAACTCGACGGCAAGCTCTTCGGAGAGATGCAGCAGCGCGATCCGGTGATGGGCTCTTTCCACGACAAGCGCGCGGTTGCCCTGGCCGCCGGTCTCGAGCCCGGCACCATCGATCCCGATCTGCCCATCCAAACGGTCTCCACCGGCTTGCCCTTCGCCATCGTCCCCCTGCGCAGCCTCGACGTCATCCGCAACTTCAACCCGAGCTGGAAGCGCATGGCGGAGTACCTGGAGCCCACCGACGCCAAGTTCCTCTACTTCGTCACTCGCGAGACCGTGGACCGGAAGGCGCGGCTGCACGCGCGCATGATCTTCTACAACGGCGAGGATCCGGCCACGGGTTCGGCCGCCGGCTGCTGCGCCGCCTGGATGGTGGCGCACGGCGTCGCCCGCCCCGACGAGCGCGTGCTCATCGAGCAGGGCCTGGAGATCCGGCGTCCCAGCCGCATTTTTGTGCGCGCGTCGCGCACGGGTAATGGAATCGTCAACGTGCGCGTCGGTGGAAATGTGGTCGAGCTGATGCGCGGCGAGGTGTTCCTCTGAAGCGGCCGTCGCGAAAACTGGCCTCATCATTGCGCTTCCTGTCAAGATGATCGCCGGAAAATTCGCGATGGGAGAATTCCCTTATTGGCATGCTCGCTACTTTACACGATCAGGCTTCTCTTCTAGGATGCTCACGCGCTGCACTCATTCTTGTCGCGGACCGCGCGTCATCTGGCGTCGCGGGTCTGGCCGCCGCTCCCGGGGAACGAATGAAGGCCAAGAAGACGATTCTGTGCGTTGACGACAACGAGCAAAACCTTTCCATCCGCAAAGTCATGCTGGAAACCCGCGGCTATCGCGTGGTGGCCTGCAACAACGGGCAGGACGCCCTGGAAGCCTTCCACCGCGGCGGCATCGACCTGGTGCTCAGCGACCTCATCATGCCCGGCCTCGACGGCACCGACCTGATCGAGCGCATCAAGACCGAAGCGCCCTGCCTGCCCGCCATCCTGTTCTCGGGCAAGATCAAGGTGTACGAGAAGGACACGCGCGCCGACGTCTTCCTCCCCAAGGGGATGTACGCGCCGGCAGAGCTGCTGGAGCGTATCCGGCTGCTCCTGGTGCGCAAGCGCGGCCCCAAACGCGCCGCTCGCTCCGAACCCGCCGAGGTGGTCACCGCCTCGTAAAGTTCCTCCCCGCGTGAGACGTTCAGAGACGGGGAACCCCGCTGCCGAAATCCCGAGCCTAGCGAGGGCTCCCCGAGGGGCGCGCAATCCTCATCATCAGCCTGGAGGCTAGGCGGTCGTGTAATATCAATCCTCGGCATGGCGGCAATCATCGAGGCGGAGAACCTGGCGAAAATCTACCGCGTGGGCAAGATGGACGTCCCCGCGCTGCGTGGGGTGAGCTTCGCGGTGGAGCGCGGCGAGTTTGTCAGCATCGTGGGGCCGTCGGGCAGCGGGAAATCCACGCTGTTCTACCTGCTGGGCGGGCTGACGCGGCCGACTTCGGGGCGGGTCATCATCGACGGCGAAGATTTTTCGCGGATGAGCGACAGTCAGCGCACGGCCGCGCGCAAGCGCAAAATCGGGTTCGTGTTCCAGAAGTTCAACCTGCTGCCCTCGCTGGATGCCAAGGGCAACATCGACGTCGCGGCGGACATCGCGGGCAGCAACGGGCGCGCCGACCGCGAGCTCTTCCAGCGCATCGTCAGCATGCTGGGCATCGGCGAGCGCATGCGCCATCGTCCCGCCGAACTTTCCGGCGGCGAGCAGCAGCGGGTGGCGCTGGCGCGGGCGCTGATCAATCGTCCCGCCATCGTGCTGGCCGACGAGCCCACCGGCAATCTCGACTCGGTGAATTCGGAGATCGTGCTGCGCATGCTGCGGCAGTCGAACCAGGAGCTGGGACAGACGGTGCTGATGATCACCCACAACCCGCAGGCGGCCACCTACGGGGACCGCATCCTGCACATGCGCGACGGACAGATGGTGCCGCCGGAGAAGGTTCCGCAGTGGGCGCCGCCGCACGCGCCGCCATCGGGAGTGCACTAGCGTGAACGAGCAGCAAAAGCCCATCTTGCCGGGCAAGGGCGCATCGGATTACGAGCGCTACCTGCGCACCGACGACCTGCTCGCGTTGCAGAAGTCTCCAGAGCAGATGCTGCATCCTGACGAGCTGACCTTCCAGGTAGTCCACCAGAGTTCAGAGCTGCTGATGAAGGCGGCAGCGTGGGAGTTGGAACGGGCGCGCGAGCGGCTGGCCGCGGGCGACACCGCCAACACCGCGCGGCTGATGCGGCGCGCCAATCGCGAGATCGACTATCCTATCGCGCTGCTGCACATTCTGGAGACCATCACCCCCTACGACTATCACATCATCCGCGCCGGCCTGGGACACGGCAGCGGCCTCGATTCTCCCGGCTTCCTGGCGCTGTTGCACATCGGTCCGCGGCTGGGCGACACCTTCTTCGAGCAGCTCGCGCGCCAAGCGATCACTCTCGATGATGTCTACCGCCGTCACCAGGAGTTTTTCGGCCTGCACGAGGTCGCGGAAGAGATGCTGGACTTCGACGAGCGCGTGCAACTGTTCCGCTATCACCACCTGAAGCTGGCGCAGCGCATCATCGGCGGCAGCGTCGTCGGCACCATGGGCACGCCGGTCGAGATTTTGAAGCAGCGCCAGGAACATCTTTTTTACAAGCCGCTGTGGGATTTGCGTAACGACATCACCGCCCGGAAGAACGCCGAGTTGCAGCGGGAGACCACCGGACACGGTGGATGATCGCCGAAATCGCCGAAGTCGCCCGGAATCGCCGAAATCGACGAAGTGTCGAAAGGCTCCAAATCAGGCAAACGGCCCCAGATTTCGGCGATCTCGGCGATCTCGGCGATTCCGGCGATTCCGGCGATTGTTTGACCCGCTTTTTCAGGGTTGGCTATAATCGAGGAGCCGAGCGGGAGTAACTCAGCGGTAGAGTGCGACCTTGCCAAGGTCGAAGTCGCGGGTTCAAATCCCGTCTCCCGCTCCAGTTTTTTGTTCACGCAAGGGCTGTTTCGGGGCGCGGTACCCAAGTGGTAAGGGAGAGGTCTGCAAAACCTTTATACGTGGGTTCGATTCCCACCCGCGCCTCCAGTTTGAGCCGCTTTTGCGGGCGTGAGCGACCCTGAGCGCAGCGAAGGGAGCGGGAGCCCGCAGGCGAAATCCTGAGCGAAGCGAAGGACCTCATCTTTTCTTCCGGATCCTTAATCCTGCGCCGTCATCCCTGCTTGCGCAGCGCCTGCAGGTCGATCCCGAGTTGCTGGCACTTCTTGTAGAGATGGCTGCGCTCCAACCCCAGCGCTTCCGCCGCACGGGTGATGTGGTACTGCTGGGCTTTGAGTTCGGCGAGGATGGCGCTGCGTTCGAAGCCCTCAACGCGCGCAGCGAGCGGGCCTGAGAGCGAGGGTGATTCCGGTGACGCCGCCGCAACCACGTCAGGCAGGGCGGCGCGCACGACGGCCGCATCCACCTGATTGCCGGTAGCGAACAGCAGCAGGCGCTCGACCACGTTGCGCAGTTCGCGCACATTTCCCGGCCACGAATACGTCTGGAGAAATTCGATGGCATCGGCACTCACGCTGACCGGTCGCCATCCGTTCTGCTCGGTGATCTGGCAGGCGAAATGTTCGACCAGCGCCGGGATGTCCTCGCGGCGCTCGCGCAGCGCAGGCAGGGCAAGCGGATAGACGTAGATGCGGTGATACAGGTCCTGGCGGAATTTGCCTTCCTGCACCAGCGACTCGAGCCGGCGATGGGTGGCCACGATGACGCGCACATCCACCGCGATGGGCCGGTCGCCGCCGACCCGCTCGATCTCATGTTGCTCGAGCACGCGCAGCAGCTTGGCCTGCATGGCGAGCGGCATGTCGCCTATTTCGTCGAGGAAAAGCGTGCCGCGCTGTGCCTGCTCGAACTTGCCGGAGTGCCGCGCGGCGGCGCCGGTAAACGCGCCCTTTTCGTGTCCGAACAGCTCCGACTCCACCAGTTCGGCGGGAACCGCGGCGCAGTTCAGGGTGACGAATGGCCCATCACGCCGCGGACTGCGCTCGTGCAGCGTGCGCGCCACCAGTTCCTTCCCGGTGCCGGTCTCGCCCAGGATGCAGATGCGGGTCTCGCTGGCAGCCACGCGCTCCACCTGCGCCATCACTTTGCGCATCGCCTCGCCCATCCAGATGATGTCCTGCTTGCCGACGCGCCGGCGCAGCTCGCGGTTCTCCTGCTCCAGGCGCTTCAGCTTGAGCGCATTCTCCACGGTGAGCAGCAGCTTGTCGGTGGAGAGCGGCTTCTCCAGGAAATCGACCGCCCCCAGCCGCGTGGCGCGCACCGCCATCTCAATGTGCGCCTGCCCGGACATCATCACTACCGGCGTGCTCAGGCCGAGCGCGTGATAGTCCTCGAGAAACGAGAGCCCGTCTTTTCCCGGCATGACCACGTCGGAGAGGATGAGGTCGAAGCTCTGGGACTTGATGAGCTCGAGCGCGCGGACGGCGTTGTCGCAGACCACCGCTTCGTGACCGGCGAGACGAAAGGCGCGAGCCAGCGAGGCCAGCGTGTTGGCGTCGTCGTCGATGATCAGCAGGCGCGCCTTTTGCGGCGCCGGCTGCGGCTGGCTAGACATTGGCCCCTCGCGCTGTCCCAGTTTGCGGGATTTGCACCGGCAGTTCAATGCGAAAGGTCGAGCCGCGGCCCGGTTCGCTCTCCACCGTGATCTTGCCGTGATGATCGCTCACCACCGACTGCACGATCGCCAGTCCCAGCCCCGTGCCGTGCCGCTTGGTGGTGTAGTAGGGCGTGAACAGGCGCTCGCATTCTTCGCGTGTGAGTCCTGTGCCGGTATCGCTCACCGCAAGCGTCACCACGCCGTCGCGATGGCTGGTGCGGAGCGCCAGGCTGCCTCCGGACGGCATGGCGTCGATGGCGTTCAGCACCAGGTTCTGCAGCGCGCGGTTGATCAGCTCGGGATCGGCCTGGATCACGGGCAGCTCGGGATCGAGCTCGACCTTCGCCGTGATCGGCGCGCGGCCGGCGGCGGTGAACTGCGGCTCCAGCAGCTTGAGAACGTGTTCGGCCACTTCGTTCAGCCGCACCGGCTGCAGCTCGGGCGCGGGCATGCGGGCGAAATCGCTGAAGCGCTGCACGATCCCGCGCAGGTTGGCGATCTCCGCCAGCAGCGTGGAAGCGCTCTCGCGGAACACTTCTTCGAACTGCGCCGGGTTCTGCTCCCTGGCGCGCAGCAGGTTCTCCACCGTGATCTGCAACGGGAACAGCGGGTTCTTCAGCTCATGGGCCAGGCGGCGCGCCAGCTCGCGCCAGGCCGCCACGCGTTCCGCCTGCACCAGGCGCTCGCGCTGGTCGCTGAGTTCGCGCGTCATCAGGTTGAAAGCCGAGGCCAGCTCTCCGAACTCGTCGTCGGAGGTGATCGGGACTTGCGCCCACCAGTTTCCGGCGGCGACCTCGCGCGCGGCATCGGCGAGCTGCTCGACCGGACGCGTGGCTCGCGTAGCCGCCCATCCGCTGAGCAGAAGGCCGAGCAGGACGCCGGCCGCGCCCACCAGCATGGCCACGACGCGGATGTGCTTCTCCATCTCGACGACATCGCGGCGCGAGCTGCCGACCAGCAGCACGCCCAGCGGTTCGCCTTCGCGTCCCTTCAGCGGAATACCGTGGATGGCCTCGGCGCTTGCCGGGTTTTCTGACCACCACACTATCTGCGAACCCTGCTCGCCTTGTTGCTGGATCTGCTGCACCACAGGTGCGAGCTTCTCCGCGTGCGCTACCGGGCCGGAAGCGTCGGTGAGCGCTTGGGGCGAGAACGCAGGTTCGTTGTTGAGATAGAGCATGGCGCGCATGCCGGAAGGCAGAGACAAGGTGGCGAGAAAGCTGCGGTCCAGGCGCTCGCCGCCAGCAATGTACAGAACGGAATCGCCGGCCCGGACTTCGCGGACGGCCACCAGCGCCAGCGCGGTGCCATCGGCGAGGTTCTCGCGTTTCAGGAATGCGCTCTGCTCATTCCAATCCACCGGCGCGGTGATCCATTCTTCTTTGTAGCCGAAACGCGCCGGCCACTGCGCCGAGGAGACGATGGCGCCGTCATGCGCGATGAGTTCGAGGAAGTCGAGCTGGTGCGCCGCCGCCAGCGAGCCGGCTTCGTTGACGTAGGGCGCGTAATCCGGCGAGGACCGGCCGAGGTCGGCGGCCATCCGTATGCTGGCGTCACGCGCCGCGATGGCCTGGACGCGTCGTGTGACCTCGTCGCCGCGCCGGGAGAATTCCCGGCGGAACTGGGAGAGCAACTCCGCTGTCCGCTGCTCCTCCAGGCGCTCGAACGACCGGCGCATGCTGGTCGAGGCCAGGCCGGCGACCAACGCGGTCACCAGCACCACGGTCGCCGTGAACAGCGCCAGCAGCTTGGCGCGGTAGCTCACGGCTTGTCCCCTTCTTCGAGCCACACGTCTGCCAGACGCCATCCGCCTTGGCGCGGCGTGACCCAGTTCCGCACCCGCGCCGCCAGCGCCCACGCTTGCGGTACATACGTGATCGGGACCAAGCGGAAATCGCTGCGCAGGGCCCGGTCGGTGGCATACAAGTCTTCCGGGGAAGCAGTCGGCATCACGCTCTGGCGCCCGGTCGCGGCGGAAAGCGCGCTCAGCGTCGCAGCCGCATCGCTCGAGGCCAGCGGGATGCGCACCACCCGCAGGTCCGCGTTGGCGCCGCGGACGGCAAGGTTCTCGCCATAAGGCTGGATCGCAATGCCGATATCCCTGGCGTTGACCGACACACGCTCGGCGATGGCGCGCGCGAGCGGATCATTCCAGTCGTACGCCAGGGTCAGCGACGGCGTAGAGCCGAGGTCACGCCGCAGTTGCCGGGCGCGTTCCAGTTCTCCAGTCACGGGAAAGAGGAACGAATACCCGCTCACCCATTGCGGCAGCAGGCTGGCCGCGGCCTCGCCCTGCTTCTGCAGCAGCGTGCTCTGGATCGCGGCGCGGTCGATGGACAAGCTGATGGCCTCGCGCAGCGCGGGCTCTTTCACTGAAGGCTTGTCGGAGAATGCCAGCGCGATCAGTTCCGCCGGCGCGGAAACTGCGACGCGCACGCCCTCCTGCTGCGCGCGCCGCACCTGGTCCGGCGGAAGCTCGACCACGTCGGCGCGGCCGAGTTGCAAGTCGAGCGCCTGGTCACGCTGCGAGCGGGCGAATGTGATCTCGATGGAGTCGAGGAATGGACGCCCGCCCCAGTAATCGTCGTTCGCAGCCAGCACCAGACGCTTGCCGGCCTCCCAGGCGCTCACGCGAAACGGTCCGGTGCCGACAACTGCGCCGGCTTCGGTGTGCACGACGATGGAATTGCGCGCGCACCCCAGTTCGGCGAGCAGGTTGGGGATGGGATTGCCGCTTTCGACCACCACGTCGTCGCCTTGCAGGCGCACCCGCCAGTTTGGATTGGAGGCGGAGAGCGACATGACAACCAGGTGCGGACGCAGCGGCGATCCGTTGTGCAGCAGCACGCCCGATTGCAGGTGAAACAACCAGCGGCGGGAATCAGAATCGTGCTGCCAGGAAATGGCCAAGTTTGGCCGCGGCATTCCCTGCTGGTCGAGTTCGACCAGACGGTCGAACATCAGAGTCGCGAGTTGTTCCTGGGTGCTGGTGGGGAAAACGGATTGCTGCACGGGATCGAGCGAAGTCGGGGAAGCGCTCAACGCCACCCTAAGCGTCCCGCCATAGCGCGGACGGGTTGCCGCCGCTGCCGGGCAAAGCGCCAGCAGGAGGCTAGCTGCCGCAAACAGCAGATACGCTGAACGCCTCATAGTTCCCCGTCCTCAGGTTGCGCGAGACGACGGTCGCGCTGCGGCCGTCGGCCGCGCTCCACATGGCGGTGATCGGTCCGGCGAATTCCAGCGGCGAACCTGCCTCGACCGCGTCGCGGTTGACAATCTCATAAGCTGAGAGCGAATCCGGCAGCGTGCCGTCGGCGGAGCGAGTCGCCAGTACCTGCCAGCCCCTTCCGCAATCGCTGGCGATACCGGCCAGATCGCTGCCCCAGCCATGGAATGCGGTCACCACCTGACCCTGAGCGTTGATGAGCTTGGCGCCTCCGCTGGTGAAAGCGACGATCCAGAATCCGCGCTCGCCTTGCGGAAACATGGCCGCTGAATAAAACGGACCGAGATCGCCAGCCTCGCTGCTGCGCGCCAGCTTCACCGCTCCGGTGAAAAAGTTGCGGCGGCTGCTGAAGAAGGCGTTGACCTCCGGCGCGAGCGGCCAGGGATCGTCGCTTTCCCGGCACGCGAGGTTGAGCTGCGGCTGCATCGTGCCCGGACACTGCTGGCCCGGAAGATAGGCGCGGAAGCTTCCGTCTGCCTGGATCACGAGCCGGCCTCGCAGATCGCGAGGCCACGGCCGTGAATGGGTCAACGGCGCGGCGCCCGCGAGCTGCCATTTCCTCTCTTGCACTCGGTAAAGCGAGACCGAATCGCGCCCGAGCACCAGCAGGCCGCCATCTCCCGTGGAAACGACGTCGAGCATCGGCTCGGGTTGAGACCACAGCGGTGTCCGCCGGAGAACGAGTGCGGCCGGCGCTCGCTCGGCCGGCGCCAGCAAGGGCATCTGCACCATCACGACCTCCCAGGAACCGTCATGGCCGATCTCCGCGACCCACAAGTAGCCCGAGGTGTTTTCCGAGAGCGTGACGCGAACTTGCTCCATCGCCTGCTCGGGTGCGACGAGGCTCACGCCCCGGCGACGCAGCTCCGATTCCAGCGCGCGCTGCACTTCCGCGACGCGCGATTGCGGAAGCGAGGATATGTTCTTCACCGTGAGCGACAGCCCGGTTCGCGACTGTGCACGGGCGATGATCTTTTCGGCCAGTTCGCGCGCGGGCGCGTCCCACTCCTGGGCAGCAGCGGGAGTCGTCAGGGCCAATGCAACAAATATTGCCAGAGGAAGAAGCAAGAACCCACGTTGGCTGCGGGAGGGCATCCGAAAGCGCAGATCTCTCGGGAAAGCCGGATTATAGCATTCCACCCGCATAGGTCGCGCAGACCGCCCGGTGCGGATGGCGCCTGCTGGGAGTGGGAAGACGCCATCCGTGGTTGTGCGCGCGGCGAAACGCAAGGTCATCGCGATTGCACTCTGCGCGGCGGATCTTGCGGGTCGTCCTGCTGCATGATTTGCGGCATCTGCCCGCGCAGCACGTCGCTGGCAAAGAAGTACTTGCCGTCGGCGGGGACCATCATGATCTGCAGCTTGTCGGAGAGCCGCTCGGCGATGATCTTGTTGATCAACAACGGCGACTGCTTGAGCATGGCGGCCTCGCCCTGCATGCGTTCCAGGTCGGCCTTCGCCGTCACGCGGATGCGGTTGGCCTCGGCATCGGCCAGCAGGTTGCGCCGCTCCAGCTCCGCTTTGCTGTCGATCACTTTGGCCTGCGCCGCCGCCTCGGCGTTCTTGACGGTAGCTTCCTTGCGCGCTTCCGACTCCAGGCGCGTCTGCTGGATCTGCTTCTCCTTCAGCGGCAAGGTGTACTGCATGGCGTCGGCTTCGGCCTTGGCCTGGAGCACGCGCACTCTCGCGCCCGCCTCGGCCTTCTTCTCTTCCCGGACCTTGTCGGCTTCGGCCTCGTACTCGGCGACGCGGACCTCTTTCTGCTTGATCTCCGCCTGCACGCCCATCTGGTCGTTCTCCTGCTCCTTCAATAGGAGACCTTCGAGACCTTTGGCGTACTCCGGCGGAAGCTGCACTTCCTTCAGCATGACTTCCTTCACCACGATGCCGTCGGCGCCCAGCTTGCGCGTGATCTCGTCGGCAGCGCGCTTGCGGATTTCTTCGCGCTTGGTGGCGAAGACCTCGCGCACATTGTAGTTGGGAGCGATGCCCCGGAAGGTGCTGCCGATGACCGGTTGCACCACCTCGCTATCGACGGCGGCGGGCAGCGTGTTGTGGATGTACACCAGTCGCGCCGCGTCGAGGTGGTAGCGGACGCTGATGGCCAGCCCGATCGGCAGTCCCTCCTTGGCCTGGACCTTCAGGACTTCGGGCGGGCTGGTCTCGCCACCTTTGTCTTTCTTCATCGGCTCGCCGGCGATGGTGGTGTAGACCTTGTCGCGGACATCATAGAGGGCCACCGAATCCACCAGCGGCACCACCAGGTGCGAGCCGGGATAAAGCACTCCCGGACGCGTGCCGGAGAACTCGCTGACCCGGATGCCGGCCATGCCGCTGGGCACCACGGCGATGCTCAAGCCCAGCAGAAGCGGCACAAGCGACAGCGCCGCCAGCCGCAACGCGTCCTTCCAGCGCAAGGGACGCGGCAGGGGAAGCGCCAGATCGGGATGGAGCGCCAGCCGGCGCCGGTATTCCACCAGCAGGTAAACGTCATAAAGAATGATGGCTGCCGCGACCACCATCATCGCGACCGCCCCTACCATCAGCAGATACTTGATGACCAGCATGTCCTCTCTCCTTCTCCCCCGGGGTTCAGCCGAACACTTATTCCCGGGATGAATTCTTGGGGCCTGTCGCCAGCAGGCGCAGTTCGACGGGTTGCAGCTCAGGCGCAGGCTGCGTTGCATGCCGTTGCGCCGCCTTCTTGGCCAATCCCAGTACGGCCATGACCAGCAGCGGCTCGATCACTAGCGCGAGAATGAAGGTCAGCAGCGTCACCGCGATCACTTCAGTGGTTACCAGCAGGCGTTCCATGGCTCTCTCCTCATCTACATCTGTCCGCCGATCACGGCGGTCCCAACAACTTGCGCGGTGGTGGCGTGGTGAACACCTGACCCGAAGATCGCGGCGGTCTCAGCATCAACGTGCGCGCGGACCTCGACCACGTCCCCCACCTGGACCTCGCCGAAGAGTTGCTCCAGGTCGGCTTTCGCCATGCGGATGCAGCCGTGGGAAGCGGCCTTGCCGATCGACCGCGGCTGGTTGGTGCCGTGAATGCCGTAGCCCGGGCGATCCAGTCCGATCCAGCGCGTGCCCAGGGGATTGTCTTTGCCGGGAGGGATCACCACGCCCGGGTGGTAGTAGGTGGGATTCGTCAAGCGGCGAACAACCTTAAATTCGCCGGTCGGGCTGGGGCTGACGCGGGCACCGACCGCAACCGTATATACGCGAAGCACTCGCCCCTCCTCGACCAGCGCGAGCTTGCGGTCAGGAATGCTGACGATGATGCGGCGGTTGCGGGTGGCGGCGGCGCCAGCCCCCGATTTGTCTTGCGCGGACGCCTGGGCGATGGCCAGCAGCAGCATGCCGGCCAGGGCGTACACCCTGCCAAACCCAGCTTGCGTCGCCCATCTGCTCTGTGCTCCGCGTTCCATCGTCGCCTCCGCTGCCTTGCAACCGAACGAAGAGCAAGGCCCTGGCCGGAACGCATACGGCTGAAACGACAGGAGTTATGCGAAGCAGCAGGGCGGGAACATGTGTCAGCGAGAGGACGATGTGTGCGGCGAGACACGGGGGTACGAAGACGACGCCCCGTGCAGCCAGTATGCAAGATGATGCTAAGACTGTCCGGCAGCGCCAAGCACCGGCCGATTACAAATCTTTACAACTCTTTACGCGAGCCGAACCGGGGAAGGGATAGAGTGCGCCTCTACGCCGGAAGCGCGTAGCCGCATTGCGGGGCGAACTTCTGTCTCCCTGGGTTCGCCCTGCACGGCGCCGTCACCCCAGCCAGTCACACTGCCGTTTGCGCCCCCTATTGTATGATTCCGGCACTTCGGACCAGCCATGGGCGAACCTGCAATCGCGTTTCGCGGGGTGACTTATCGCGCACAGGGCCGCGTGCTGCTGGGGCCGCTGGACCTGGAAGTCCGGCCCTGGGAGACGCTGGTTCTGCTCGGGCGCAGCGGCTCGGGAAAGACGACCGCGCTCAAGTTGATCAATCGGCTGCTGGAGGAAAGTGAAGGCGCGGTGCTGGTCAACGGGCGTCCCACGCGCGAGTGGGACGTGATCACGCTGCGGCGGCATATCGGGTACGTGATCCAGGAGACCGGCCTCTTCCCCCACTACTCGGTGGAAAGGAACGTCGGGTTGATACCGCGGCTGCTGGGCAAGCCGGAGCCGGAGATCCGGGAGCGTGTGGACAGCATGCTGCGGCTGGTGGATTTGGATCCGCAGGAGTTCCGGCGGCGCTACCCGCACCAACTCTCCGGCGGACAGCGGCAGCGGGTGGGAGTGGCGCGCGCCCTGGCCGGCGATCCCGAGATCCTGTTGATGGATGAGCCGTTCGGGGCGCTGGACCCGCTGAGCCGCGCGGAAGTCCAGCGACAGTTCCTGGAAGTCCAGAAGCGGGTGCGAAAGACCACCGTGCTGGTGACACACGACGTGGGGGAAGCCCTGCTGCTCGCCAACCGCATTGCGCTGCTCGAGGGCGGGAAGCTGCTGGGTATCTATTCGCTGCCGGAGTTTCTCGAGAGCTCCGATAAAACCGTCGCGGCCTACCGAGCGGCGTGGAGCGGGAACCTGCAATTCCCTGGAGATGATTGCCATGGTGGAATTCCTTAGGATTCATCGAGTCGAGATCGCCACTCTCACACTGGAACACGTTTGGCTGGTGGCCGCCTCCATGGGGATCGCAGTGCTGATAGGAGTGCCGGCGGGCATCCTGCTGACGCGCAAGCCCCGGCTCCGCGAACCAGTGATCGGCGGCGCCAACATCATCGAGACCATTCCCAGCCTGGCGCTGTTCGGGTTCCTGCTGCCCGCACCCTGGCTGGGGGCCCGCGCGGACCGCATCGCGATCACCGCGCTGGCGCTGTATGCACTGTTACCGATCGTGCGCAACACGTATGTGGGTATTACCGGAGTCGATCCCGGGGTGCGCGAAGCGGCGCGCGGCATGGGGCTGACCAGCCGGCAGATGCTGTGGCAGGTGGAGCTGCCGTTGTCGATGAGTGTGATCCTGGCCGGCATCCGCACCGCCACCGTGCTTTCGATCGGCATCGCCACCATCGCGGCCGCGATCGGCGCCGGCGGGCTGGGAGAGTTCATCTTCCGCGGATTGGCGATGGTCAACGATTCGCTCATCCTGGCGGGCGCGATCCCGGCGGCGATCCTGGCTCTGGCGGCGGATCTGGGACTGGGATGGCTGGAGGCACGCTTGCGTCCGCCACGCACATGAAACGCTTCGCCGTGCTTCTCTGCTGCGGGTTGGCCCTGCTCACGACTTCTTGTGGTTCGCGGCGAAACCGGATCGTAATCGGGTCGAAAAATTTCACCGAACAACTCATTCTGGGCGAACTGCTGGCGCAGCAACTGGAACACACGACCGGGCTAACTATCGAGCGCCGCTTCTACCTCGCAGGCACGTACATCTGCCAGCAGGCCCTGCTCGCCGACCGCATCGACATGTACGTGGAGTACACGGGGACGGCGTTGACTGCGATCCTCAAAGAGAAACCTTCGCGCAATCATCAGGATGTCTACGAACGCGTTAAGCAAGGGTACGCGCGGCAGTTCGGGTTGACGGTGGGCGAGCCACTCGGGTTCGACAATACATTCGCCATCGTGATCCGAGGAGAGGACGCGCGGCGGTTGAATCTCCACACTATTTCCCAAGCCGCGAAATACACGCCGCAGTGGCGCGCGGGCTTCGGCTACGAGTTCATGGAGCGGCCCGACGGATACGAAGGCCTGGCCCGCACCTACGCCCTGCGCTTCGCCGCACCGCCGCGCATCATGGACCTGGGGCTGCTCTACCGCGCGCTGAAGACGAAGGAAGTGGACATCGTGGCCGGCTCGGCGACCGACGGCCTCATCAGCGCGTTGGGGTTTGTGGTCTTAGAGGACGACCACCATTACTTTCCGCCGTACGATGCCGTGCCGATCATCCGCGAGCAGGTCTTACGAGAGCATCCTGAAGTGCGAACGGCGGTCGCGGCCCTGGCGGGCAAGATCACAGAAGAAGACATGCGGCGGATGAACTATGCCGTGGACAGCGAGCATCGGGATGCGACCCGGGTGGTCGCAGAGTTCTTGCGGGAGAAGGGACTCTAGGGTACGAGGGGCCCGGTGCCCGTGACTGTGTTACGCTGTTAGCAATTCCCTCCGTACTTGCAGATCGGGGATGGGCGTCCTAAGCAGGGTCTTTAGGCTGAGTCCCGATGATCGCCGGCTGCTCTTGCGGGCCTTTGCGGCCGTCGCGAGTGCCTGGGTCACTGTGCGATTGTCCCCGCCATCCGTGGTTCTAAGAAAAGTTTCCGGAGAGATCCCACTACTGCCTCGGCACGAACCGCAGACCACAGGGCGCATTGCCTGGGCGGTTGCCGTCGCGGCCCGGTACATTCCCGCCTCCAAATGCCTGGTGCAGGCGATTGCCGGGCGAAATCTGCTGGCCAGCTACGGCTTTCCCGCAGACATCCACATCGGCGTGGCTAAAGATTCCACAAACTGGCTGAGTGCTCATGCCTGGGTGGAGGTGGAGGGCAAAACCGTCATCGGAGGGAACACGGCAGCCTACGCGCCACTGATCGGTGCAAGCCAGGATTACAGGCCGTGAGTGCCTCGGCAACGGAACCCGCGCTCGCTGGGCATCGCCCCCTGCAAATTGCTGAGCTGAAGAACTCGCCAGAGCTGCAATTACTGCTCTGCTGCGCACGGCGGAAACTGAGCAGTGCAAACGCCCGGTATGCGCTCGAACTCCTTGATCAGCCCCTCAACTGGAGCCGGTTGATCGAGCAGGCGCAAATCCATCGTCTCTTCCCCCTTCTGTACTGGCATTGGACGAAAAGCCTTGGCCTGGATTTTCCCCCCGAGATCGCAGAACAGCTGGACGACCGGTTTCGGGCCAACGTGGCGCGCAGCCTGCTTTTGATGCGAGATCTCGTCAACCTTGTCGAGTTGCTCGGCAGTCGCGGCATTCCAGCGATTCCGTTCAAGGGGCCGGCGCTCGCCGAGAGTCTTTACGGCAATGCCGCTTTGCGCCAGTGCGTGGATCTCGACATCCTCATACGTCAGTGCGACGTCCCGGAAGCCATCCGGACACTTGTTTCCGCCGGATACGAGGATGGCAAGCAACTGACACCAGCTCAGCAGAACGCCTTCGTAGCCACCCAGTATGAATACGGGTTGCTGAGTCCGGCAGGGATCCTGGTGGAGCTCCAATGGCGAATCGTTCCCCGGTACTTTTCCCTTCCCCTGCCCGAGGAGCAGTACTGGAGCCGCCTTCAATCCCTCACGGTATGCGGCCGGGAGATGAATTCCCTCTCATGCGAAGACCTGCTTCTGCTTCTCTGTATTCACGGCGGCAAGCACGGCTGGGGGAAGTTGATCTGGCTGGCGGATGTAGCCGAGCTGCTGGCCTCCAAACCGCACATGGATTGGGAGTACGTCCTCAATCATGCCCGGCGAGCCGGGGGTTTAAGGCTGTTGCTGCTCGGCGTCGTCCTGGCTAACAGGCTGCTGGGAACCACCATTCCAAACGACCTTGCGCAACCCCTCGATCGCGACCGGACGGTGGAACAAATCGCCGACGGCATCGGCCGCAATCTCGTCACGGGCGGGCTTCCAACCTACATCAGTTCTCAGCTTTACCTCTTGCGCGTGCGTGAGCACTGGCCGGACCGGTTGCGATACGTCGTCCGATTCACCTCCACCGCCACGCCCATGGAATGGAAGATGGTCGATTTTCCGCCATCACTTTTTGTTCTGTACAGCTTCTTGCGTATGCTGCGGGGATTAGGCAAGGCGCTGTCACTGGCTGGTAATTCTGCGTCCCGGTTTATCAAGAGCAAGGTTGTAGTACTATGGCAATAATGCATCGGGCGATGAGCCGAACCCCCTTTACATTGGTCCTGATTTGCACGCCGTAGCCTTCCATTCCGTGACGAAGGTGTTCCGGCACCGCCCCTCACTGTTCAACTGGATCGGACGAGAACGCGGAGGCGAGACGGTGGCGCTGAACGCGGTTTCGATCAGCGCCAGAGCGGGCGAGGTTCTGGTTTTGCTCGGTCCTAACGGCAGCGGCAAGACCACTTTCCTCAAGTTGATTTCCACCATGCTGCTGCCCGACCAAGGTGCGGTATGGGTGCAAGGCGCCGACACGCGGGAAGAACCGGAGCGCGCCCGGGCCAGCGTGGGTTTCGCCGTGGCGACAGAGCGCTCGTTCTATCCTCGCCTCACGGCCCGCGAGAACCTGGAATTCTTTGCCAGCCTGGAGAATGTTCCCCGGCCTCTCCGCGCCCGGAGGGTGGTCGAGGTGCTCGACCGCACCGGCCTGGGAGAAGCCGCCGACACCCTGGTGATGAAGTTCTCCAGCGGAATGCATCAGCGGCTGGGGATTTCCCGCGCGCTGCTCAAGGATCCCGCCGTGCTGTTGCTGGATGAACCCACGCGCAGCCTCGACCCCGGTGCTGCCCATGACCTGTGGGAGTGGCTGCGCGCCACCACGCGCGAAGGGCGGACGATCCTGCTGGCGTCGCACAATTTCCACGAAGCCTTCTCCGTCGGGGATCGCATCGCCGTGCTGCACCGCGGCACCCTGCTGCGGCATGAGGACCTGCACCCCGGAAACACGGTCGAGGATCTGCGTGCTTTCTATTTTCGCGCCGTGGGGTCCCGCGAGAAGTACACCACCGAGCTCGAGGACGTCTCCGATGTTGCGGTTGGCAGATAAACTGCTTTCCATCGCGCGGCGCGACCTGCTGACCGCCCTGCGCTACCGCACCGGCTTCATGCTCCACAGCGCGGGCATGCTGATCGAGATCGTCGCCCTTTACTATCTGGCGCGGGCGGTTGGGCCACAGTTTCATCCCGACGGCATCGCCTACTTCCCGTTTCTCCTGATCGGCGCCAGCTATGCGACCTTCCTGGCGACAGGTGTAAGCGCGTTCGTGCATGCCGTCCGCGAGGCACAGGTAACCGGCACCATGGAAGTCCTGATGACCACGGCCACCCCGCCCCATCACATCGTCGTCCTGACTGTGCTTTCCACTTACGGCACGTATCTGCTGAGCACGCTCGTGTTTGTGGGCGCGGGAATAATCCTGTTCCACGTCCCGCTGGAACACCCCAACCTCGCCGGAGCGCTGCTGGTCCTGGTGCTTTCCATACTGACCGCATTCTCGTTGGGGATATTTGCCGCCAGCTTTCAGGTGATCACGCAGAAAGGAGTGGCCGTCCTGTGGCTGCTCAATGCAGCGACAGCTTTCCTCACGGGAACCATGTTCCCGATCAGTGTTCTCCCTGGCTTTTTGCAGAAACTTTCTGTGCTGATTCCCGTCACCCACTCCCTCAACGGCCTGCGGCTGGCTCTGTTCCGGGGAGCGGGCTTCCGGGAACTGGCCGGCCCCGTTCTCGCGTTGGCGGTTTGTTCCGCGGTGCTGCTGCCCCTCAGCATCCTGTCCTTCTCCTGGGCAGTGCGGAAGGCGAAGCTGGAAGGCTCCGTCGCCTTTTATTGATGCTATTCGGGCAGCAACCGTCGTCCCCACATCGTCTGACCGGATGGTTATCGGGGCCGGAGCTTTGGCACCTCCGCTTGGCGCGTCAGAGGACCGTCCGCCGGGAACAGACTCCTCACTGACTTTCGGTCTGTACGAGGCCCTTTTCCGCCATAGCGCTGACCAGGTACATGAGCTCACGGGCGCAAGTCTCTTCACTGACCTCGTATTCGGCCAGCAACTCTTGCAGCACCGCCTGTAAATCACTGTGGTCCTGCAGCAGGGTCCAGATGCGAGTGCCAACCGCGTCCAATCCGAAGTACACGCCACTCTTCAAATCCAGGAGAACGCTTTCCCCCTGAAGATTGCGCCACACCACGTCCTCACTCGGCTTTACCTGCAGTGGGAGGAATAGTTTGCTCATGCCAGCCTCACATCTCCAGCTATTCACTATATAAGCGCGAAACCCTGGCGACACGGTCCAGTGCTTCCGACTGCACCTTGAACTGACCGGGAAAACACTGGGTGAGGCGCGCAGCGATCTCCCCTACTGACGCCTTACCGTCCATCGAATTCAGGATAAAGCTGTCGATCGAGGCGTCCCCGTTGGTTCGCGGCATGTAGGTCTCGGCACCCTTTCGTAGCGACGCTGTCGAAATCGGAAACGAATGGAAGGTCGATTGATCGAAACTCGCCTTGACCTCGTCCTGCTTTCCTTGCCCGAAAACTTTTGTAGTCCATCGAAAGATGTAAGTGTCCAGTGCCAGGTTACAATGCAGACTCGCCGTGACAACATCGCCGATCTCGAGATTGACCGGCTGCTTCCAGGGGAAGAAGGTCTGATCATAGATAGTCGTTCCACAACCCGGCCCATTGGAAAAGAAAACATCGTCCGTCAGCACGTAATCGAACCACACCAGCATGCCGTGTCCGACTCCCGGCCGCGTGACAACCGAAGACAAGTCTGCCCTGGAATCCGGCCCCTCGACCACGCTCATGTCCAGCACCAGGCCACATTGCGGCGGCGTCAGCAGGTCCTCTGACGGAAGCTTTATCTTTCGCGGACTGTTGGTCGCGATGTCCCACGCTGCGTGCATTTGGAAACCATGGCCGGTCTTCCATGGCTCCGCATGTTGTGAGTATGCTTGCCGGGATTCAACAACTCCCAGCCACACGATCTCCTTCTTCGGGATCATGACTCCGCCGGGCGCGAGGAAGCGCCGCCGCGCATCGGCGATCGACGGGAGATGTTGCTGGTACCAGGGCAAGATACCATTCATGTCGGACACAATGACGTCCACTCGTTCCGGCAGGCTGATTTTGGTGGAGAATCCCTCGATGAACTCGATTTGTCCGTCCAAACCGTTGCTGACGGCAATCTCCCGCGCCACTTGGATGACCGGATCGGCCTCGATGGCATAAACCTTGCGCGCGCCGAACCTACAGGACAGCAGTGCCATGGTGCCCGGCCCGGTTCCGAGGTCCAGCACCATGGATCCCGGCCTAATCGTTCGGCGCAATGCCTCCGTGAAGGCATACAACCGAACCCGGTCGGAGATCATGTGGCCGTACCCTACAATGTCATACACAGGTAGCCTTTTCCTCCTCCATCCCGCGACGGTCCAGCCGCTCCAAATCTTTGAGGACTGTGCTGCACAATTTCTGCACGTGGCTTGGCGATGGGTGGGCAGTCACGTATCGTGCGGGCACTCGGTCCGCCAAACGTGCAAGCTCGTCGAATTCCAAGTCTCGCCTGTCGTTCCGGAAGCGGCCGGCGGCATAGGTATTCCCCAGCAGCTTGACCAGAAATTCACGTGGGGTAAGCGACGAAATTGTGCCAGAGCAGCTTTGCGAAGTGCGCTCGCCAAGCACATACACTGCCGCAAGCGGAAGTGCCCGACGCTGGAAACGACAAGCGCTGTCCCCGAGTCCCAGACCCCGCTTGTCCCAA
>JAHFUA010000054.1 GCA_023265315.1 Acidobacteriota bacterium
TCCCGCCAAATCTGCGCCATAGCGCTCGCGTGTTCCATTTTCGGAAAAAGATTCCTCAGTCACAGACGCTTTCTTGCGGCGAGTGTATCAGGGGCCCGGCAAGCACTCAGCAGTCAGCAATCAGCAACTGCAATTGACTTGGCTGAATGCTGCGGCTGAGAACTGACTGCTGACCAAGGAGTCGTCCCATGCGAAGCCCCTCCCTCGTTCTGCTGCTATTGGTGTTGTCCCTTGCTGCTGTACTGCAGGCGCAGGATGCTTCCACCGGCGCGCTGCGCGGAACTGTAACCGACGCCAGTGGGGCGCGCGTCGCGGGAGCGGAAGTCCGGCTCATCAGTGCCCAGACCGGCGTCGAGCGCGCGACCGCCACCACGCAGGAAGGGGCATTCGTCTTTGAAATGCTCCCGCCTGGGGAATACGCGGTGCAGGTGAGCGCTCCGGCTATGGCGGCATTGCGACGTTACGGCCTGCAAGTGGAGGTCGGCGGTGCGATCGAGCTGGCGCTGGCATTGGAGGTGGCGGGATCGCGGGAGGCGGTGACCGTCTCCGGCGCCGCGCCCCTGGTCGAGACCCTGCCCGCCGCGGTCTCGAGCGTGCTCGACGAGCGCGCCATCAGCGAGCTGCCGCTGAACGGACGGCGCTTCAGCGACCTGGCGCTGCTCACTCCCGGCGTCACCCAGGACCCGCGCAGCCTGACCTCGGCCACCAATGGCGACCTGGCCTTCGGAGGCATCCGCGGGTATCAAACCAGCTTCCTGGTGGACGGCGTGGACAACAACAACGCCTTCTTCAGCCAGGCACGCGGCCGCTATCGCGCTCCTTACCAGTTCTCCAACGAGGTGATCCAGGAATTCCGTGTTTCGTCCAACACCTATGGCGCGGAGCTGGGGCGCTCGGGCGGCGCGGTGATCAACGTGGTCACACGCTCGGGGGGCAACCAGTGGCACGGCAGCGTGTTCGATTACTACCGCGACGGGCGCCTGGGCGCTCGCTATCCCATGATCGGCGGCAAGCCGCCGAACCGCCAGGAGCAGTTCGGATTCACGCTGGGCGGCCCCATCAAGCGCAACCGCGCCTTCTTCTTCGCCGGCTTCGACCAGCACATCTTCCATATTCCCGCGGTGGTGCAGTTCGCGAATGGAGCCACGGCGGTGGTCCCGCAAACTACGGACTATGAGGCGTCGGACCAGGCGCTGGTGATGGCGGCGGCAGCGTCGCTGTCGCAGTTGGGCGGCCAGTTTCGCTCGGCGCTGGTGGGCAATGCCGCCTTCGGCAAGCTGGACTTCGTGCTCACGCCGCGCCACCACCTGAGCGCCCGGCTGAGCACCTCGCGTTACTGGGGAGAGAATAACGTCTTTTTCGATCCTGCCAGCCCGGTGACGAACTTCGGCATCAACGAAAATGGGGAAGAGCGGGTAAGCACGGAAAGCGCGGTGGTGTCGCTGACTAGCGCGCTCTCCCCGCACCTCACCAGCCATTTGCGGCTGCAGTTCTCCCGCGACCTGCAAGACTCCCAGGCCAACTCCAGCGAGGCGCTGACGAAGATCTACGGCGTGATCGACGGCTTCGGGCGCTCCAACATCCTGCCCCGGACAACGCGCGAGCATCGCCTGCACCTGGCCGAAACCCTCAGCCGGGAAGGCCGGCGCCACCAGTGGAAGTTCGGCGGCGACCTGCACCGGAGCTGGATCTACAACTTCTTCCCTTCGCAGTTCGGCGGAGAGTATTACTTCGACACCATCAAGGTGAACCCGTTCACCTTCGAGCCGCAGATCGGCGGCTTGCGGCTCTCCCCGCTGCGCGCCTACGCCCACCTGGTGCCGCGATATTACATCCAAAACTTCGGCGACGCGGAGTCCCGTCCCGACACCACCGAGTATGCCGGGTTCGCGCAGGACACCATCCGCCTCAGCGGACACTTGGCGCTGGTGCTGGGCGTTCGCTACGACCTGCAAACCTTCAACACCAGCAACCTGGCCACCAACCCGGTGTGGCCGGACACGGGCAAGCTTCCGGTGGACACCAACAACTTCGCCCCGCGCGCCGGCTTCGCCTGGACGGTGGGCGACGTCAACCCGCTGGTGGTGCGCGGCGGCTTCGGGATCTTCTACACTCGCATCCCGCAGATCTACAACTCCACCATCGAAACCGACAACGGGCTGCGCCAGACGGACCTTTTCCTGAACAACACCAACTTCTACGACCGCCTGCTGTTCCCGCAGTATCCCAACCCGCTGGTCAACTGCCCGCCTGCGGCCCGCGTATGCACCCCGCCGGCGGACTTCACTGGCCACCTCACCAGCGACGTGTCGGCTTTCTCTCCCTCCTTCCAGACGCCTTACGTGATGCAGGCCAGCTTGAGCGTTGAGCGCGAGGTGGGGAAGAAGCTGGCCGTCAGCGGGTCGTATCTCTACGTACACGGCGAACACCTGATCCGCGTGCGCGACGTGAACCTTCCGCCGCCGACCACGGTGACTTACCCGGTCTTCAACGACACCGGGACGCAGTTCCTCGGCACTTACTACACAGAGCAGTCGTTTGCCGGCTGGCAGTTCACGCGCACGCTCGACTGTCCGTTCCCGCCGTGCGTGAATCCGCTCCAGCGCCCGATACCGGGACTGGGCGCCATCAACGAGTTCGAGAGCGCGGCTTCGAGCGTGTACCACGGACTGACCATCTCCGCCCGCCGGCGCATGAGCTCCGGCCTGTATTTCCGGCTGGCATACACCTGGGCACAGGCGTTCGACGACGTGCAGGACGCGCTGGTGGCGGGTAGCCCCGGCACGGTGCAGAATTCCTACAACCCGCAGGCGGACTGGGGACGCAGCGTCACCGACCAGCGGCACCGCCTGGTGGTCTCCTGGGTGTCTGAGCTGAATCCCTTCGATCGCTCGCACCAGGCGCTGCGGCGCCTGTTCAATCACTGGAAGCTGGCAGGGATCGTGGCCGCAGGCAGCGGCCGGCCGGTGAACGCCACCATCGCCGGCGACGCCAACCGCGACGACAACACCTTCAACGACCGGCTGCCCGGCGTCCCCCGCAATTCCTATACCGGCCCCAACTACGCCAGCACCGATCTGCGTCTCTCACGCCGCCTCTTCCTGGGGGAACGGTTCAAACTGGACCTGATGGTCGAGAGCTTTAACCTGTTCAACCGCGACAACCAGCGCGTGACCATTAGCGATAGCGGCTTCACCAACTCGGCCGGGGAGTTCGTGCTGGGAGACAAGGCCATCGGCGCCACTATCTACCCCGGCTATTACACCAGCAACTCCAGATTCCTGGTGCCGACCAGCGCCTATGCACCCCGGCAGGTGCAAGTCGCAGCGAAATTGAGCTTTTAAGTGAGGGGTGAGAAATGTGGCCTAAGCTGCCGAAAACCCCTTGACTTGCCACGGGAACGCTGCAATAACTTACGGGTCCAAACGGGAACAGTTGGGAGGTGTATCGGGTTGGCAGAGGTACGGGTCCAAGAGGGCGAGTCCCTGGAAAACGCGCTTCGTCGCTTCAAACGCAAGGTTCAGCAAGAAGACATCATCAAGGAGGTCAAGCGTCACTCCTTTTACCTGAAACCGGGCGAGAAACGCCGCGCCAAGGAAGCCCTGGCACGCAAGCGAAATCGCAAAAAAGCACGCAAAGAACAAGACTAGAGCCTGCGGGCCGCAGGGTGTAACGCGGCCCGTCCCTTACTCAGCCCGTGAGTATTCCGCAGTCGTAAATCTGTCGTTTCGCGCAGTCACCTGGGCGGCCCGTGCCGTCCGGGAGGGCCGATTCCAGTAGCTGGGGACGTACCCCGCTCTTTCCGTGGAGGCAACCGGCGGACGCGCCATGCCGTCGTTGTCGGATGGGGCGGGATCACGGGTGGGAGAGGGAAGGTTCTGCATGGAATTCCAGGACAAGGTGTTGAAGTGCATTGACTGTGGTACGGATTTCATCTTCACCGCCGGGGAACAGCTATTCTTTCATGACAAGCAGTTCAAGAATGAGCCCAAGCGCTGCAAGGCCTGCAAGGGCAAGCGCGCTTCCTCCCTCGGCAGCGTTCCCACGGGAAACACGTATCAGAAGGTAGAGACGCGCACCGTCTGTTCGCAGTGCGGCAAGGAAACCACCGTGCCGTTCAAGCCGACCCAGGGAAGGCCGGTTTTCTGCCGGGAGTGTTTCCAGCAGCGCCGCACCGCCGCAGCCAGCGCCTGATTCCCAGTTTCTCTCAGGGGCCTGAGTCCTGCCAGCCTGGGTCAAGGGTGTGTTCCCCCAACACCGCTGGCTTGTAGTGTTTCTCCCCTGTCTGGTGTTTGGAGACGTCGGTTTCCGGCACAGAACTGTGACCGAGCAACTTGGTACTTGGTACTCGGTACTTTTCTAGCTGGCTCGCTTGGCGCCGTTCTTGTGCCCGGAGTTGCTGCTGGCGCGGGCGGCCGCCCTTTGCAGCTTCTGCTTCGCGTCCTCATGCTGGATCAGCAGGACCTCGATCTGCCGCAACAGGTCCCCGGTGTTCATCGGTTTGACCAGCATGGAATCCGCACCCTCGATCTTCCATCCACCGCCCAGACTGGGGAAGGCCGTCAGGACGGCGACCGCCGGGCTGTTCTCAAGCCGTTTGGCGGTACGGATCACATCGTAGCCTGCGGTCTCGGTCTCCATCTTCAGGTCGGTGATCACCATGTGGTACTGATGGCCGTTCTGCAATTTGGCGATGGCCTCGCGGCCGCTCGAGGCGGTCTCGACCTCGAAGCCATTCATCTCCAGGATCGCGCGCAGGGTCAGCAGGATAGCCAGCTCGTCGTCCACCAGCAGGATGCGCCGTTTCATGTGTGACTCCAGGAGAAGTGCCCGTTCCACGTCCGGGTGAGATGCGACTCGCGGGTGCGGTCGGGCTTCAAGGACGGCTCGGCCTCGCTTGCTATAATACACCCGCATGCCCAATTTCTATGTGCAGAACTTCGGCTGCCGCGCCACCCAGGCTGACGGCGCCGCGCTGGAACGCGACCTGTTGGGCCGCGGTCTGAGCCGCGCCACCACTGCCCGAGAGGCCGAAGTGGTCGTCCTGAACACCTGCACCGTCACCGCCGAGGCGGACCGGGACGTGCGTGCCGCCATCCGCCGGGTGCATCGCGAGAACCCCGGCTGCCGCATCCTGGTCACTGGCTGCTATGCCCAGCGCGCTCCCCAGGAATTGGATGGCCTGCCCGGCGTGGCCTGGGTGGTGGGGAACTCGCATAAGCATCGCGTGGGGGCGATTCTGCACGATTGTCATCCTGAGCGAGCCGCTCTTGCGAGCGAAGTTGAGCCGCTTTGCGGGCGTCTGAGCCCGCAGGCGAAATCCCGAGCAGAGCGAGGGAGCTTGGAGGATGCGGAGAGAACACGCACCTACGTCGGCGATATCTTTGCTCACACCGAGCTGATGGCCGCGCCTGTGTTCGACGGTCTCGGCTACGACAAGACCCGTCCTAACCTCAAAGTCCAGGACGGCTGCGATAACCGCTGCTCGTTCTGCATCATCCCCTTTGTGCGCGGGCAGAGCCGTTCGCTGCCGCCCGAGGACGTGCTGCGCGAGATGGACAGTCTGGTGGCCGCCGGCTTCCGCGAGGTAGTCATCTCCGGCATCAACCTGGGACGCTGGGGAAGGGACCTTGAACCGGCGAGCCGCTTGGAGAACCTGGTGCGCGCGATTCTCGCGCACACCGGCGTGGAGAGGCTGCGGCTGAGTTCGATCGAGCCCATGGATTGGACGGACGAACTGATCGAGCTGGCCGCCGGCTCGCCGCGCATCGCCAAGCACGCGCACCTGCCCTTGCAGACCGGCAGTGACCGCATCCTGCGGGGCATGCACCGCAAGTACCGGCCCTGGCATTACCAGGAGCGCATCCGCCGCATCCGCGCCGCCATGCCGACGGCCGCCATTGGCGCCGACGTGATGGTCGGCTTCCCCGGCGAAACCGATGCCGAGTTCGAGGAGAACCGGCGGTTCATCGCTTCCCTGCCCTTCACCTACCTGCACGTGTTCACCTACTCGCCGCGTCCGGGAACGCCCGCGGCCCAGATGCCGCAGCCAGTCGCGGCGGAGGCCAAGCGCGAGCGCAATCGCCTGCTGCGGGAGCTGGCAGCGCGGAAGAAGCAGGATTTCATGCGGTCTCTGGTTGGGCAAACGGTCTCCACCATCACCCTCAGCGTGGTCGAGGACGGCCGCACCGAAAGCCTGACCGACAACTACCAGAAGCTGTGGCTGGATGGCCGTCACCCGGCGAATCAGATCATCTCGGCACAGGTTCGCGAAGCAGCTGACGACTCCCTCGTCGGGGTTATCGTTGGGGCATCAATGATTCGATCACCCGCTGACCCGATGTACCGATCACCCGATTACATCGTGCTATAATTTTTGGGCTTTTCACCGCACTTTTTCTCCCGGAGGCTGTGTATCGACAAGAGATTTATCCGTACGAATGATCGCATCCGCGCGCGCGAGCTGCGCGTGATCGACGACGAAGGCAAACAGCTCGGCATCCTGCCGCCGTTCGAAGCGCTCAAGCTGGCCCGGGAAAAGAACCTTGACCTGGTAGAGGTGTCGCCCACCGCGCAGCCGCCGGTGTGCCGCATCATGGATTTTGGCAAGTACCTCTACGAGCAGGAAAAGAAGGAACGCGCGGCCAAGAAACATCAGAAGGTCATCACCGTCAAGGAAGTGAAGTTCCGCATCAACGTGGACGAACACGACTACGAGTTCAAGAAGAACCACGTGTTGCGCTTCCTGGAAGACGGCGACAAGGTGAAAGCCACCATCTTCTTCCGCGGCCGCGAGATGACGCACACCAACCTGGGACGCAACATTCTGGAGCGGCTGATCAAAGACATCGGCGACAAGGGCGTGGTCGAGTTCCGGCCGCGCATGGAGGGCAATACCCTGCACGCCATCCTGGCGCCGAAGAAAGCCTGAAGGCGTTTCACGTTTCAGGTTTCAGGTTTCAAGTCCTGAAGCCGGGAGGGTTTTCTTGAGACTTGAAACGTGAAACGTAGAGAGAAGACATGCCCAAGCTGAAAACACATTCCGGCGCGGCCAAGCGCTTCAAGAAGACGGCGGGCGGGAAGATCAAGCGCGGACACGCGTTCACGCGCCACATCCTGACCTCTAAGCCCAGCAAGCGCAAGCGCCATCTCGATACCGCAACCCTGGTGGACAAGGCCGACGCGCCTAAGATCAAGCGGATGATTCCATATTAGATTGGTCGTCGGTCGTTGGTCGTCGGGCGTCGGCAGGAGCTTCTGGCCGACGACCGAAGGCCGAGAGCCGACGACCAGCGTGTGAAGAGGCACACCCTGCCTCCAGCCGCTGAGTAACCGGAGTCACGAAAAAGGAGAATACATGCCCCGAGTCAAACGTGGCACCAAGCGCCGTGCCAAGCGCAAGAAGATCCTCGACCGCGCCAGCGGTTATTTCCTTACCAAGTCCAAGCTTTATCGCTCCGCCAAAGAATCGGTGGAGCGGGCGCTGAAGTTCGCCTACGTCGGACGGCGGCAGAAGAAACGCCAGTTCCGCTCGCTGTGGATCGTGCGCATCGGCGCCGCCGCCCGCGAGAACGGCATGAGCTACAGCCAGTTCATCAACGGCCTGAAGAAGAGTGGCATGGAGTTGGACCGCAAGATCCTGGCCGACCTCGCAGTCAAAGACCCGGCCGCGTTCAAGGGCCTGGCGGCACAGGCGAAGGGCGCGCTGGGCGCAGCGTAAAACCTTAGCCACGGATTTTCACGGATACTCACGGATTGTGCGGGAGGTTTATCCGCGTGAATCCGTGCAAATCCGTGGCGGTTTTCAATGTACACCGTTACCAAGCTCGAAGACTACTCACCGGCAGCGCTGGACATGGCTGTCCGCGAACTGTTGTCGGCTCTGGATTCCGAATCGAAGGGCGTCAACAACAAGTCCGACTGGAAGAACTTTCGCGACCGCTGGATGGCGCGCAAGAACGGCATCTTGACGCAGATCAACGATCTGTGGCTGAAGGCCGCGCCCGCTGCGGCCAAACGCGAGGTGGGACAGCGTGTCAATGAGCTGAAAACCTGCGTCACGGATATTGTTGAAACTCGCCGAGCTATCGTAGAGTCCGGCCTTTCCAAAGATGCCATCGCCCGAGTTACAGGCGTCGAAGCTCGCATAGAAGTCGGCCAAATCGTTGCAGAGACGAGAGGCAGGCGGCTCGAACTGGACCAGCTCGACATCACCCTTCCCAGCATCCGCCGGCCCATCGGTGCCGAGCATCCTGTAATCAAAGCGCTGAACGAAATCGTCTCCGTCTTCAAGGCAATGGGCTACTCGGTGAGCGAGGGTCCGGAGATCGAGACCGACTACTACAACTTCGAGGCGCTGAATTTTCCGCCCAACCATCCGGCGCGCGACACCCAGGACACGCTGTTCATCGCCGGACAGCAATCCAAGCCGCTGCGTGACCGGCTGCTCCTGCGCACGCACACCTCGCCGGTACAGATCCGGACGATGGAAAAGCTCGCTCCGCCCATCCGCGTGGTCATCCCCGGAAAGGTGCATCGCAACGACGCGCCCGACGCCAGCCACTCGCCCATGTTCCACCAGGTCGAGGGCCTGGCCGTGGACACCAACATCACCTTCTGCGACCTGAAGGGCACGCTCGACCACGCCATGAAGGCGCTGTTCGGCTCCAGCGTCAGGACGCGCTTCCAGCCGTCGTTCTTCCCATTTACGGAGCCGAGCGCCGAGGTGGCGATCAGTTGCATCTTCTGCGGAGGCAAGGGCTGCCGCACCTGCAAGCAGAGCGGATGGATCGAACTCCTGGGCTGCGGCATGGTCGATCCCAACGTGTTCGAGTTCGTGCGCGCGAACGGCTATGACCCGGCGAAGGTCTCGGGCTTCGCCTTCGGCATGGGCGCGGATCGCATCGCGCTGCTGAAGTATGGCGTGGACGACATTCAGTTGTTCTTCCAGGGTGATGTGCGGTTTTTGGAGCAGTTCGCGTGAAAATTAACCGCCGAGGCGCCAAGGACGCCGAGTTAAAGAAATCAGACATGAAGCTCGGCGACCTCGGCGTCTCGGCGGTAAAAACAGAATGAAAATCTCCCCCACATGGCTGCGCGAGTTCGTTGACCTCCAGGTCGAGACGAAGCAGCTCGCCGAAGACCTGACCGCCGCCGGGCTTGGCGTTGAGCTGATCGCGGGCGTTGGCGACAGCCTAGTCTTCGACATGGAGATCACCACCAACCGCGTGGACGCCATGAACCACTACGGCGTGGCGCGCGAGTGCTCGGCCATCTACGATCTCGACCTGAAGCCCATCGAGCCCAAGCTGCCTGCCGCCAAAGGCAAGGCGAAGTTCGCCATCGAACTGCCCGACCCGCAAGGCTGTGCGCGGTACACGGCGCAGATCATCCGCGGGATGAAGATCCAGCCGTCGCTGCCGCGCATCGCGCGGCGCCTGGAAATGGTGGCGGCGCGTCCCATCAACAACGGCGTGGACGCCAGCAACTACACGCTCATCGAAATGGGCCACCCCACGCACGCCTTCGACCTCGACACGCTCGAGGGCGGCAAGATCATCGTGCGCCGCGCCCGCGCGGGAGAAACGCTGAAGACGCTGGACGGCGTCGAACGCAAGCTGCATCCCGACGACCTGGTCATCGCCGACGCGGTAAAGCCGGTCGCGCTCGCCGGCGTGATGGGCGGCTTCGACACCATGATCACCGAGCGGACGCGCAACATTCTGATCGAGTCGGCGTGGTTCGACCCGGTGAGCATCCGCCTGACCGCGCGCCGCCACGGCATGCACACCGACGCGTCGCACCGCTTCGAGCGCGGCGCCGACTGGGGCGCAACCCCTCAGGCCTGCCGGCGCGTCGCGCAACTGATCCTCGAGACCGGTGGCGGCAAACTCGAAGGTGGGCTCATGGACGCCATCGGCCGCCGCATCGCGCGCCCGCCGGTTCGCCTGCGGCGGTCCGAAGCGCGCCGCATCCTCGGCCAGGACATCCCTCAGCGGGACGTGCGGCGCATTTTGCGGCGGCTGGGATTTGAAGCCAGCAAGCAGACTGTCCACATCCCCAGCTGGCGGCTGGATGTCGAGCGCGAGATCGATCTGATCGAGGAGATCGCGCGCATCTACGGCTACAACCGCTTCCCCAACACGCTGCCCGCATTCGCCGGGGCGGTGATCGAGACTCCTGACGCTTCCAAAGACGCGGCCCTGCGCACCGCCCTGCTGGCTCTCGGCTACCACGAGGCGGTGTCGCTGAGCTTTGTCTCGCTGGCCGAAGCGCAGCAGTTTTCGACTGCGCCCCCGGTCGCGCTCGAGAACCCGATCAGCGAGGACGCTGCGGTGATGCGGACCTCGCTCGTCCCCAGCATGGTCAACATGCTGGCGTACAACTTGAATCGCGGCGTAAACGACGTGCGCCTGTTCGAGGCGGGAAACGTTTACGAGCTCGCCGGCGCGAGCACGCCAGAGCGCAAGCAGATCGCCATCGGCGCCACCGGCCAGGCCATCGCCGCGGACGTCCACCAGCAGGGGCGGGCGGATTCCTTCTTCGACCTGAAAGGCGACATCGAGACCCTGCTCGCCAAGTTTCGGCACAACTCGCTCTACTTCGACGCCAACAACGCGCCGGCGTATTACCACCCCTATCGCTACGCGCGCGCGGTGCTCGATGGCGGGATGGTGGCGCGCCTGGGGCAACTCCATCCCGAGGTCGCAACCGCCCGCAAGCTGCGCCAGGACGTGTACCTGGCCGAGATCTATCTTGACCGGCTCTACCGCCAAGGCCTGCGCCCTGTGCGCTACCAGCCCATCTCGCGCTATCCGGCAGTGGACCGCGATTTCTCGTTCCTGTTCGAGAACGCCATCACCTTCGAGCGGATCCGCGCGGCGGTCGAGACGCTGCGCATCGCCGAGCTGCGGTCGTTCTGGCCGGTGGAGATCTTCCGCGGCGGGACGGTGCCCGCGGGGCAGTATTCGGTGCTGGTGCGCGCCGAGTTCCAGTCGGTGGAGCGGACGTTGCGCGATGACGAAGTTGCGCTCTGGGCGAGTCGGATCATCGCGGCGCTGAAGGCGCTCGGCGGGGCACAGAGAGCGTAGCTTCGAATGTGGATTTCTCCGCCGGCACATGCGCTATACTGCGCACGCGCACACTTCACCAAGATCCCAGAGTGAGGACTGTCCAGGTATGTCCGTGAAGGCGATGGAAGACCTGACGGCGACGGTTCCAGCCGACGATTTTCACGCGCTGGAAGAAAAAATTTACCGCACCATCGAGCTGCTGAAGGAGGCGCGCGAGGCCAAGGCGGCCGCCGAGCGCACGGCCGCGCGCCTGCGCGAGCAATTGGACGGGCGCGACGACCAGTCGCAGTCGCTGCGCGCCGAGAACGTCGCCTTGCGCCGGGAGCGCGAGGAGGTACGTACCCGAGTAGAAAAGATGCTCAAGCAGATTGAGGCATTGACGCAGGAGGAAAGCGGAGGATAATCGCCGCTAGGAGACGATTCATCATGTCAGAGAGCGCGGCGAGAACCAACGGCAACTGCGTGCGGGTGGAGATCTTCGACCAAACCTACAGCCTGCGCGGGTCCGATCCCGACTATATCGAGAAGCTCGCCGAGTACGTAGACAGCAAGATACGCGCGGTCGCCGAGCAGACCGCCACCGTGGATTCGCTGCGGCTGGCGGTGCTGGCTGCGCTCAATATCGCCGACGAGTACCACATCTTGAAACGCAAGTACGACACCGTGGCCGCCGAGTACAACCGCCGCGCCACCGACCTCTCCGGCGCGCTCGACGAAGCCCTGCGCGAAGAACGCCGCGCGGGTTAGTCCGGCCAGCTTCGCAGGCGCGCCCTGAGTCCGCTGCAACCCGGCTGCCAACTATTTGCGGCCCGGACTTGCCATCCCCTCCAGATTTCTTCTAGCATCATCTCGTCGGCCGGCCTGCAAAGTTGGTGAGGCTGGAGGCCGTTTTTTTGAACCAACAGTCACACAACGGGAGCTCGACTCGCTATTTGGCCTGGTGAGCTGTTCCGCCATGCGGAAATGCCTAAAGGGCCTCGGGGAGTTCCCACCGTCTTAGGACGGGTTCATAAAACGGTCCTACCCACGGCCCAGCGGGTCGGCTTTTTTGTGCCTGACAACATTCCCACCAACCGGTGGCTGCACCTCGCATCTAACTGAACGCGGTGCTCCCCATTCTTCTGCACTTCGGCCGTTTCTCCCTGCCGACCTACGGATTTCTGGCGGCCGTGGGCCTGCTGGTTGGGCTTGCCATCAGCGTGCGCTACGCCGCCCGCCACGGCCTGGATCGCGACAAGACGTGGAACCTGGGCATTCTCGCCATCCTGGCCGGGATCATCGGCGCCAAACTGCTCCTGATCGTGAACGACTGGTCGTTCTACAAGGCGCATCCGCGCGAGATCTTCAGCCTGGCAACTTTGCAGGCCGGAGGAGTGTGGTCGGGCGGACTGGTGGCGGCGGTGCTGGTCTCGTGGTGGTACATCCGCCGCAACCACATCCCCGTGCTCAAAACGTGCGACGTGTTCGCGCCCGGCATCGCCCTGGGCCACGCCATCGGCCGCCTGGGATGCTTCGCCGCCGGCTGCTGCTGGGGCAAGCCCACCGCCCTGCCCTGGGGCGTCACCTTCACCAGTCCGCTCGCCGCCCAGCTCGTGGGTACGCCGCTCGGTGTGCGGCTGCATCCCACGCAGCTTTACGAAATGGTGCTGGAACTGGGGAACTTCTTCCTGCTGGCCTGGGTGCTCGGGCGGAAGCGGTTCGACGGACAGGTGATCGGCGCCTATATGTTCGTCTACGGCTTCGCGCGCTACTTCCTGGAGTTCCTGCGCGACGATCCGGAACGCGGCAGCGTGCTGCATGGGTTCATGAGCGGCACGCAACTGCTGGCCATCGGGCTGGTGATTGCCGGCGGGTTGCTGTGGCTGCGACGCAGCGCGCCACTCACAGAAGCCAAGCCCGTGGGACAGGCGGGCGGGCAGAGCGGGTAAGGCGTTTCACGTTTCACGTTTCACATTTCACGTTTCAAATCCCTGCGCTGATCGATCCTTCGCTTCGCTCAGGATTTCGGCGGCGGGCTCAGACGCCCGCCAAACGCCTCAACTTTTCGCTTTTCAACTGTGGTAAAACCCTCGTAAGTGCCAGAGCAGAATTTCCCGACTAAGCTGACCGTCCCCGCCGAGCATGCGGGCGAGCGCCTGGACCTCTTCCTGGTTGCGCAGATGCCCGAGGTCAGCCGCGCGCGCATCCAGCAACTCATCGCCAGCGGAAAGGTGCGTGTGAACGGCGTCCAAGCCAAGCCCTCGCTGCGGCTGCGCGAACGAGATCAGGTCGAGCTGCTGGGCTCGCCCGTGCCTCCGCCGCTCAAGGCTTTCGCGGAAGACATCCCTGTGGAGGTGGTGTACGAAGACGACGCGCTGGCAGTCATTAACAAGCCAGCAGGGATGGTGGTGCACGCCGGCGCGGGAGTGCGCTCCCGGAGCGGCACGCTGGTGAACGCGCTGCTGCACCGGTTCGGCTCGCTCTCGGGGGTGAGCGGCGAGCTGCGGCCCGGCATCGTGCACCGTCTCGACAAGGACACCAGCGGGCTGATGGTAGTGGCCAAGAACGACCTGGCGCATCGCCGCCTGGCGGAGCAGTTCTCGCGGCGTCAGGTGAAGAAGACGTACCTGGCGCTGGTCCATGGCTGGATGAAGCCGGAGCGGGGCACGATCACGAGGGCCATCGCGCGCGACCGCATCCGGCGCACCCGCATGACCACCCGCGGACGCGGCGGTCGCGAAGCCATTTCGCACTGGCGCGTGCTGCGCCGCATCCCCTCCCGATTCGGCAACTTCTCCCTGCTGGAGCTGGAGATCGACACCGGCCGCACCCACCAGATCCGCGTCCACCTGGCCTCGCTCGGCCATCCCGTGGTGGGGGACGGCTTGTACGGCGCCCCACGGGAACTGAAGGACACGAGCGGACGTAAGCTGGCGCTGGGAAGAAACTTTCTGCATGCTGCTGCCATCCAACTTATGCACCCCAGAAGCGGCGCGCCACTCCGTTTCTCGCGGCCCTTGCCGCCTGAGTTGGAGGATTTCTTAAGCCACTTCGAACGCGAGTGAGTCCGGCTATAATGCGATCAGAGATGAAAACCCTTTCCCTGTCAGTACTAATTGTGGGGATTCTCGTAGCATTTGCGGCGTCGCAGACTCCCCCTGCCTCCCCGAACGGTCCGGCCAGCGCGCCGCCGGCCGCCCAAAAGGCGGCCGCACCGCCCAGTTTCTCCTCTCCCGTCGTGCCCAAGAAAGCGAACGAGACGACGAAACCGGTGGACGAGGACTCGGAGGCGATCCCCACCTTCCGCAAGCGTGTCGATGAAGTGAATGTCATCTTCACTGTGACCGACAAGCACGGACACTTCATCAAGAACCTGAAGAAGGACGATATCCGTGTGCTGGACGACCACAAGCCGCCCTCCTCGGTGGTGGCCTTCCGCAGCGAGACCGACCTGCCGCTGCGGGTAGGCCTCTTGATCGACGCCAGCAACTCCATCCGCGACCGCTTCCGCTTCGAGCAGGAGGCGGCGATGTACTTCCTCTCCCAGACCGTCCGCCCTAAGTCCGACGAGGCCTTCGTGCTGGGGTTCGACACCACTGCGGAAGTTACCCAGGATTTCACCGACAACGCCGAGAAGCTGGCGCGCGGCGTCCGCATGCTGCGCCCGGGCGGCGGCACCGCTATGTACGACGCCATCTATTACGCCAGCCGCTACAAGCTGATGAAGGCGCGCGTTACCGGCCCCGTCCGCCGCGCCATCATCCTGTTGAGCGACGGCGAGGACAACCAGAGCCGCGTCACCCTGAGCGAGACCATCGAGATGGCGCAGCGCGCCGAGATCATCCTCTACGCCATCAGCACCAACGTGAGCAACATCAAGATGCGCGGCGACAAGATCATGGAGAAGATGGCCGAGGCCACCGGCGGCCGTGCCTTCTTTCCTTTCAAAATCGAGGACGTCTCCAACGCCTTCGCCGAGATCCAGGACGAGCTGCGCAGCCAGTACGCCGTGGCCTACAAACCCGCGGACTTCCAGGCCGACGGGCGGTACCGCAGCATCGAGATCGTCTCCGACAACAAGAAGTACCACGTGCGCGCCCGCAGGGGGTATTACGCGCCCACCCAGTAGAGCACTCAGCAGTCAGCAATCAGCATTCAGCCGGTAGCTTCGAGGAGTACGAGTGCGCCGCTGTGCCTGGCCACGTCCGGTTCTTCTCACGCTTCTTCTCGTCGCGCTTGGTGCGGCGGCGCAGGCGCCCAGACCGATCACCGACCTCCGGCCCACCGTCATCCTCATCTCGATTGATGGCTTTGGCCACGACTACCTGGAGAAATACAGCGCGCCGAATCTGCATCGCCTCGCCGCCAGCGGCGTGCGCGCCGAGGCCCTGCTGCCGTGCTTCCCCACCTACACTTTTCCCAACCACTACACCATCGTGACCGGGCTCTATCCGGCGCATCACGGAATCGTAAGCAACGAGATGTACGATCCCGGCTTCGACGCGACCTTTATATACAAGGAACCCGCGGCACAAGAGGGCAGATGGTGGGGCGGGGAGCCGATCTGGGTCACGGCCGAAAAACAGGGACAAAAAACCGCCAGCCTGTTCTGGCCAGGCTCGGCCGCGCCCATCGAAGGCATGTGGCCGGATCACTGGGAGCCCTTCGACGCCAAGATGTCGCCCGAAGAGCGCGTGCACAAGATCCTCGGCTGGCTCGACCTGCCGGCCCCGCAGCGCCCCACGTTCCTCGCGCTCTACTTCGATCAGGTGGATCACGCAGGCCACGATCACGGGCCGGATTCGCCGCAAGTGCGGGACGCGGTGGCGGCCGTGGATGCCGCCATCGGAAGGCTGCTCGGCGGTTTGCGCCAGCGCGGCATCGAAGACCGCGTCAACCTCATCGTGGTTTCCGATCACGGCATGGCGGCGACCTCGCCGAAACAGGTAATCTTCATCGACGACTATATCGATCTGCGACGCGTGCGGGTGGTCACCCGCGGACAGTTCTTCACGTTATGGCCGGCCAAGAGTGAGACCGACGCGGTCTTCGCCCAGCTTCAGAAGATCCCACACGTGCGCGCCTATCGGCGGGAGAAGGTGCCGGCGCGCTGGCACTACTCGGGCAATGCCCGCATCGCGCCCATTATTTTGCTGGCCGAGGAAGGCTGGGGGATCACCGACCACGAGTATGCCAAGTCCCACGAGCTCCAGCCGGGCGGGCACGGATACGACAATAGCTTGCCCTCCATGCAGGCCATTTTCATCGCTCATGGCCCGGCGTTCAAGGCAGGAACCAAGCTGCCTGCCTTCCCCAACGTGGATGTCTATGACCTGATGGCGTACCTGCTGCACTTGAAGCCCGCGCACAATGATGGGGCGCTGGAAGTGTTTCGGCCGGTGCTGGTACGAGAGCAGACGAAACGAGTGGGGCGTTGATAAAAGCAGGTCCTTCGGTCGCGCTCAGTCGGCTCCGCCTCCCTCGCACTCCCTCAGGATGACAATTTATTAGAAAAAACGCGTAGCGTTTTGAGTGCTGACTGCTATCTTGCCAGCGCGTAGTAGCCGCGGCGCGCCTGCACGCGGTAGCCCTCTTTGCTCTTCAGTTCGATCTTGCGATAGCTGCCGTCGTGTCGGGTGTTGGTGGGAGTGTAGCCGAGGTTGTACTGGCTGCGCAGTTCGGCGGAGATCTGGTCGAAGGCCTGCTTCAGCTTCTCGAACTTGTTGCCCACCTCGATGACGCGCCCGCCGGTCTCCTCCGCCAGCTTCTTCATCTCCCCCGCGCCGAAGCCCTGATACATGCCGCGATCGGCGATGAGCAGCACGTAGACCATGGCATCGGCCTTCTGCGCCGCCTCCATGGCTTCGCGGGGCTTGAGCTTGCTGCCTTCATCCTCGCCGTCGGTCAGGATGATCATGGCTTTGCGCCCGACCTCGCTGGAGAGCCGGTCTTTGGCGGCCAGGTACACGGCGTCGTAGAGGTGGGTACAGCAGGCGTCACGGCCGGCGGGTATCGGCCCTTGACCGACGCCAGGGATGTGGGTGATGCCTCCTTGCGGAGAGCCGCCGCCGATCCGGGTCTTGTTCAGTGCCACGCGCAGCTCGCGGGCGTCGTTGGTGAAGTCCTGCAGCAAATCCACATCGGCATCGAAGCTGATGAGGAATGCCATGTCTTTCTTGCGCAGCACCTGGTTCAAGAAAGCCGCCCCCACTTCCTGCTCCATGGGCAAAACCCGGGTCTGGCTGGGGCTGGTGTCAATGAGCATGCCGAGGGTCAGCGGCTGTTCGGTTTCGGCGGCGAAATACTTGATGGTTTGCGGCTTGCCGTCTTCGAAGATCTCGAAGTCGCCCTTGGTGAGATTGGGAATCAGGAGCCCGTGCTTGTCCTTGACATTGAAGAAGACGTTGACCACGTCCACCTGGACCTTCAGCGTCCCGACCGAACCCTGGTTTTGATCGTCCGGCGGCGCCTGGGCATGGAGGGCGCGCGGCATGAGCGCCAGCAAGGCGAGGCACACAAGGGCGCGGCAGCACGCGCCTGCGACGGTGGAGCGCTTTAGCACTTTGGCCGGCCTTTTCCTGATAGTCTAGTGGTTAGATGCAGAAACTCACGCCTTCGTCCATTTATCATATCGTGATGGGAGCCAACAAGGCGACCGGGGGAAGCAAGATGCTCAGGGCGGCAAGATGGGCGTGGTTGCTGGCACTGCTGGCGGGCATGGGCATGGCACAGCAGTCCTCGGCGCCGGCCACCGCGCAGGACAACGCGCAGGACCAGCTCCCGTCCGCCCCGAGTCCGCAGAACAACGTTCCCAAGCCGGCGCCCCTGCCGACCGCGCCGGTAGCTGCCGCTCCGGCGCCCGCTCCGCCGCAGATGAACGATGCTGGGCCCGCAGTCCCGGCGGCTCCCGCCCCGCCCAATGAGCGCGACCAGATGATGTACACCATGCGTACGACGGTGAACTTTGTGGTGGTGCCGGTCACGGTAAAGGACTGGAGCGGGCACCTGGTCGAGGGCCTGGTAAAGCAGGATTTCGCGGTCTTTGAAGACGGAGTGCAGCAGCAGATTCGCTATTTCACCAGCGACCCCTTTCCGCTGTCGGCGGCGGTGGTGCTGGATGTAGGCCTGCCCGACCCGGTGCTGCGCAAGGTCAACGACACTCTGCCGGCGCTGGCCGCTGCCTTCAGCCAGTTCGACGAGATCGCCTTCTACACCTTCGGCAACTCGGTAACCAAGGAGCTTGACTTCAGCGCCGTAACCGATCGCTACGCCCGGTCGATGAAGCGGCTGAAGCGGCAAGGCCAGCAGGGTGGTGCGCCGGTGGTGGGCGGCCCCCTGGGTCAGTCGTCGCCGAGCATCAACGGCAAGCCGGTCGACCCCAACGTGCCGCATGGCGGAGTTTACGTGCAGTACCGCGAAGCGCACGTGCTCAATGACGCCATCCTGGCCGCGGCCATGGACCTCTCCACCCGCCCCAAGGACCGGCGCAAACTGATCTTCGTGATCAGCGACGGCAAGGAAGTGGGCAGCCGCGCCAACTATCCTCAGGTGCTGAAGGTGCTGCTCTCGAATGCCATCAGCGTGTACGGGGTGGCGGTGGGAGATTCCGCCATGCCGATCCTCCGCGAGATCGAGAAGGTCAACGCCCCCCGCAGCGGTTTTGCCAACCTGCTGCCCCGCTACACCCGCGCCACCGGGGGCGATGTGCTGCCGGAGTTCGACCGCAACGCCATCGAGACCGCCTATGCCCGCGTTACCGCCCAGGCGCGCAACCAGTACACCTTGGGCTATACCGCCAAGGCCAGCGGGCCCAACAACAGGTACCGCAACATCGAAGTCATCGTGCACCGCCCCAACCTGAAGGTGCAAGCCAAGGAAGGCTACTACCCGCTGCCCATCGCGCCGGGGCTGTGACCACAGGACATGTACTGGCGACCACGGCGCCCGCGCCCCCGTTACCGCGGTGCGACTGCGGGCTTACGGGCTTGTGATATAAACAGCCACGGAAGCGATTTCCCCGCATCGCGTCCGGAAGTTCCCCGCCCGGAACGCGCTGTGCTTCACGGCCGGCGGGACGACGGGGTCCCCAGCAAACTCCGCTTTTGGTTTGCTGGGGTGATTGAGGACAGCGCTCTTGAGCTTCATCAACTTCGCGGCCCGCGAGATCAACTGCAAGATCGTCTATTACGGCCCCGGCCTGGGCGGCAAGACCACCAATCTCCAGTACGTCTACGACAAGACCGCCGACAAGCAGAAGGGCAAGATGATTTCGCTCGCCACCGAGACCGACCGCACCCTGTTCTTCGACTTCCTGCCGCTGGACCTGGGCACGGTGCGCGGCTTCAAGACCCGCTTCCACCTCTATACCGTCCCCGGACAGATCTTCTATGACGCCAGCCGCAAGCTGATCCTGCGGGGGGTGGATGGCGTAGTCTTCGTCGCCGATTCCCAGCAGGAGCGCATGGATGCCAACCTGGAAGCCATGGGCAACCTGCAGGAAAACCTGGCCGAGCACGGCTACGACTCCGCCCAGATACCCTACGTCCTGCAACTCAACAAGCGCGACCTGCCTAATGCCCTCCCGGCTGATACTTTGCGCCAGGAGCTGCTGAAGAAAGGCGAGCCCGTCTTCGAAGCGATCGCGTGCCAGGGCACGGGCGTGTTTGAAACGCTGAAAGAGATCTCGCGCCAGGTGCTGGCGGAGTTGAAGAAGAGCTAACCACCCAGCAGTTTTCTTGAAGGGGCGCGGCGGGAGCCGCGCCGCAAGGGCACTGGATCAGGCATAGAAAATCGCCCTGATTGCGCTGAACTTGCCCTTGATTTCCTTCTCGCGGTGAATGGCATTGCGAACATTCTCGAAACATTCGTAGTACACCAGTTGCGTCACGTTGTATTTGCTGGTGAATCCTTCCAGGCCCCGGTTTTGTGCTGCCGAACCCGCAGTGGCAGATTGTTGCTCACGCCGATATACAGCACGCGGCGCTGGCTGCTCATGATGTAGACAAAATAGCCCCTTGGTGCCCACATCGGCCGCGACCTCTTCGCATCCTCGGGCTTCGGCGCGCAGGCGCTCCACCTCGGCGCGCAGCACAATCACTTCTCCCCTGGCAAAGCCGAGGGCGCGCTGCTCCCAGAGGTGGACCACGTTGTGTAGACGACTGCCGGCGACAAAACAGCCGAGGCCGATGACGGCGGGGATGATGATTCTGGCGTCCATGGCCGCTACTGTGGCGCGGGCCCGCGGGGGATGCAATTGGAGATTCACTTCAGGGGCGGGTGATACACTGCCGGGGAATGATCCGCGAGATCCTCGTGAAGGCCGTGGGCTCGCTCCTGGGCGCGAAATTCACTCGTTCTCGTTTCCCCCATAGCTTCATAGCGCCGCGCGATTCGACCTACTCCCCCTGGCGGGCGGATGCCGACTTCCAGCGCGTCTACGAACAGATAAAAGCGTACACCATGGTCGAGGTGTATCGCTGCTACGAGCTCTGGACGCTGGCCCTCCAGGTGCGCCACCTGAACGGATCGTATATCGAGGTCGGCTGCTGGCGCGGTGGCACGGGCTGTTTGATCGCAGCGGCCGCGGGCAAGCCGATCGTGCTTTGCGACACCTTTTCGGGAGTCGTTAAAACCAGCCGCGCGGACAACACCTACGTTGGAGGCGAACACTCCGACGCGAGCCAAACAGCGGTCCGAGAACTGGCGCGGTCGATCGGCGTTGAAGCTGATGTTCTTGCCGGCGTCTTTCCCGAGGATACCGGCAAAGCGGTTGCCGAGATGCGCTTCGCCATGTGCCATATAGACGTTGATGTCTATCGCTCTGCTAAAGACGCGGCCGAATGGTTGTGGCCGCGAGTTCTTCCCGGCGGGATCGTCGTCTTTGATGACTACGGCTGCGCCACCTGCGACGGCATCCGCGAATACGTGCACGAACTAGGGCAGCGCAGTGATCGGATCATCGTTCACAACCTTAATGGCCACGCGGTAGCG
>JAHFUA010000055.1 GCA_023265315.1 Acidobacteriota bacterium
CCGAGCTCGCTCATCTTCTCCACGGCGAAAGCCACGGGCAGCGCCCCGTCCACTTCCATGCGGCCGACCTCGGCCAGTTCGCCGTTCTCGTGCAGGATCCATATCTCTTCCAGGATCTCGTCGAACTGCATCTCGTTGGCGAGGGAGAAAATCTCCTGGTTGGCGATGCGGCCGTGGTGCAGGTCCACGCGCCGGTCGGCGAGACGCGCCACTACAGGATCGTGCGTGACCATCACGATGGTGCGGCTCTGCTGGTGGAACTCGCGCAGCAGGCGCAACACGATCTCTTCGTTCTGCGCGTCGAGGTTGCCGGTGGGCTCATCGGCGAGGATGATTTTAGGATCGTTGATGAGCGCGCGCGCGATGCACACCCGCTGCTGCTCGCCTCCGGAAAGGTGCGCCGGCAGATGCTGCGCACGGTCGGCGAGCCCCACCCGCTCCAGCGCCTCGAGCGCTTCCGGCTGATCGGTCATGCTGTGGAAGTACTGCGCCAGCATCACGTTCTCCAGCGCCGTCAGGTAGGGGATCAGGTGGAACTGCTGGAAGACGAAGCCGATCTGCTCGGCGCGGAAGCGGTTCAGGTCGGAGTCGGAGAGCGTGGCCACATCCTGGCCTTCGAGGTAAATCTTGCCCGAAGTGGCGCGGTCCAAGCAGCCGACCAGGTTCACCAGGGTGGACTTGCCCGAGCCCGAGGGACCCATCACCGCCAGCCACTCGCCGGGCTCGACGTCGAGCGACACATCGTCGAGCGCGCGAATGACGGCGCCGTTGGCGTCCGCCCTGGCGGGATACGTCCTGCTGACGTGTTGGAGCCGGATCGACATTATTCTCCTCTTAGGATAGTAGCCGGCTGCACTTTGCGCAGCAACGAAATCGGCATCAGGGCCGCCAGCAGCGCCACCAGCATGCTGCCGATGACCACTTCGGGAAGGATTTCAAAGCGCGGCGAGATGGCGGCGTGGAAGTTGGCGCGGCCGATCCAGGCGGCGATCCCCAGGCCGACCGCGAATCCCAGCACCGCGCCCACCAGGCCGATGCCGGCGGCCTCGGCGGCGAACAGCGCGCTTACCGTGCGCTGCGAAGCGCCCAGGGCCCGCATCACGGCGAAATCTTTGCGGCGGTCGAAGACCGAGGCGGTCAGCGTGGCCAGCATGCAGAGCGCGGCGGTCAGGATGATGATTGCGGTCGAGGCCAGCAGCGTAGCCCGCGTCTTGTCGAGCACGTGCGCCTCGGCTTCTACCATCTGGCGGACAGGCTGGACATCGGCTTCTGGCATCGCACTAGCGAGCGTTCCTATCATGGCGCGGATCTCCGCCGGAGAGCCGGCGACAGCCACTTCGATGGTCGAAGGCGCGATCCCCGTCCAGCGGGTGAAATCGGCAAGGCTCAAGTACACGCGGCTGTCCTCCTTGGCGCCGGTGCTCAGAATGCCTCCGGGCGTCACACGCAGCGTGTGCCCCTGGAAGGTCAGGTTGAGCGGCTCGCCCTTGGGGGAAAGCGATTGGTACGCGCGCTTGCCCATGAGAGCGGCGCCGGGCGCGGCTGGCCATGCCGTCACCGACCACCAAGAGTCGAGCTTGCGGACGCGGTCCAAATCCGTGCCGGCAACCACCACCGGCGCGCCGGCTGCAGTCCGCGCCACCACGAAGGCAAACGGCGTGGCGATACCGCGGCTGCCGAGGGTGGCGTCCACGCGGGCGAGCGCGTCGGCCGGAAGCGAACTCCCATCCTTTCCGGTGATGACGATGTTGGCGCCGTAGCTGCGGAACTCGCGGCGCAGCTTGGCCTGCACGTCGGTGTAAAGGTTGAGAGTTGCGGTGGCGACCGAAGCGGCGACCACCACCGCCACCAGCGCGGTCAGGGCGCGCCCGCGTCGCACCAGCAGCGGCTGCGACAGCATGCGCAGGAACATCTGACGACGATTTGCAACCACGCGCGTCATGCGTCACCCCGCAGCACGATGGCCGGACTGAAATGCATGGCGCGGCGGATGGAAGCAGCGCTACCGGCGAAGGTCACCAGCACCGCCACCGCCAGCACCACAGGGAAGAGCACCGGCTCGACCGCGATGCGCGCGCTGAAGATCCATTTGCCCATCTGCTCGGCCATGGCGACGCCGATCAGGAATCCGGCGGTGCCGCCGATCAGCGCCAGCAGGCCAGCCTCGGTGAAGAACAGCGCGGCCACCGAGAGATTGCCCGCGCCCAGCGCCTTCATCAGTCCGACCTCGTGCCGGCGTTCGAAGATCGCGGTGGCCATGGCCGCCGAAACCGCCAGCGCCGAGGCCAACAGCGCGGCCAGCGTAACCAGCAGCATCAGTCCCTTGATGCGCGCGAGCACCACGCCCTCGTTCTGCGCCACCTGGCGGATCTGCTCGGCGCGCGAGTGCGGGATGGCCTCCGTCAACTGGTAGGCGATGGCGTTGGCGTAGGGCGAGCAGTACCAGCGGTCGTAGAGTTCAGGAGAAAGCGCCTTGGGATTGGCCGCGCCGCGCCGTGCCAGAGCGTCTTCCGGCTTGGTCAGCGCGCTGACCAGCACCCGCCGCACCGCGCCCGGACGTCCCGCAATTTCCTGCGCGAGGTGGAGCGGGACGATGATCTGCTGGTTCTCGGCGGGACCGGCTGAAAGAATACCGATCACTTTCAGTTCGCGCCCGGCCACGCGGATCGTGTCGCCGATGCGCGCGCCGGTGCGCGCGGCCAGCGCTTCTCCGACCAGCACGTCGCTCGTGTCATCCGCCGGCCATGCGCCTTCCACCTTCCACCAGGGATTCGTCGCCCGCACGCCAGTGTTGAAATTATCCGGTCCGTAACGGAACGAGTGGGCGAACCAGGTGCCGACGAGTTCCACCTGTTGCTTGCCTTTGGCCAGGGATGCATCCGCGGTCACGGGCAGGAAGGGTGCGAAAGCCACGATGTTGTGCCGCCAGAAGGTGCCCTTGATCGCCGGCAGATCGGCTTCGTTGAGGTAAGCGCCATCGGCGGGAGGTTTCAGGTTCACGCCGCCGATCTCGACGTCGAGGGTGTCGGTGTCGGGATAGACGACGATGTTGGCGCCAAAGGTACGCAGCTCGCGGTTGATTTTGTCACCGATGTCGGTGGCTACCGCGATCATGGCCGTGGCCACCGCCACGCCCAGGGTGATGGCTATCCCGGCCAGCAGCTTGCGGCGGCGTTGCCGGTGGAACGATTGGTAGACGAGGCGCAGGAACATGGGCTCACGGCTGCTGGAAGTATCGGGCGCCCGAGGCCAGGCTGGCCTGCGCGACGATCACCCGGTCCTCCAGCACGGTGGCCTCGAGCGGAATGGGATTGCATCCGCCGGGCTTGCCCACGGACATGGGGTTGATGGGCGCAGCGCAGTTCTTGCAGATCAGGCCCGCCGGGCCGCGGTAGAAGCCGACCGGGCCGCAGATCTCGCAGGCGTCGAACAGCACCGCCACTTTGTTGTCCGGCTTGCGATAGACGAAGAAGCGCACCGGCGTGCCGTTTACCTCGGCCACGTAGCGCGCCAGCTCGCCCATGCCCAGTTGGCCGGTAGGGACCGTGGCCTGGCCATTGACGAACTGGACCGGCGTCGCCGGCGACAGCGCCGAGGTGCTTTTGGCGTAGATGAACTGCGCCGTCACCAAGAGGATGAAGACGAAGGAGCAGACATAGACGGAGGCCATCCACAGGCGCTCGCGGCGCGCCGTCCATTGCGCCTTGCGCCGCTCGGCGCGGGAGACCGCGTCGGCCACCGGGGCGCGGCGGCGGTACTCGAAGAGGATCATCAGCCCGGCCAGCGCCAGCACAGTAATGAAGAAGAAGAGGTCGTTGCGCACGATGGGCCCGATGATGGCCATCTCGCGGCGGCTGGAGGGCAGCACACCGTTTTCCGAGAGTTCGTGCAGGCCGGCGACGGTCAACTGCGCCGCCACGAAGAACAGAATAACGGTGGTGACCTTGAAGAACTTGCGCAGGTCGATGCGCACGCTGCCCTTGACGAACATCACCCCAAACACCACCGCCAGGCCCACGCCCAGCAGCGTTCCGATGAAGTTCAGCAGCGCGGTCGTGTTCAGCGAGACGGCGGAGAGGATGAGCACCGTCTCCACGCCCTCGCGCAGCACCATGAGGAAGACGAAGGCGAACAGACCCAGGCGCGAACCCTCGCCCGCCAGCGTGCCGACGCGCGCTTCGATCTGGCCCTTGAGCTTGCGCGCGGTGCGCATCATGAAGATCACCATGGTGACCACGAAGAAGGCGGCCGCCAGCATGATCCAGCCTTCAAAGATGTCCTGGTTGATGCCGGTGCGGGCGATGATCGCCGCCCCCGCCACGCTGGCGGCCACCGCCGCACCCAGGGCGGCATAGACCACCTTGCGCAGGTCGGGGCGGTTGATCTTGGCGAGGTAGGCGAGGGTGATGCCCAGGATAAGGGCGGCTTCCACCCCTTCCCGTAGAGTGATGATGAAGGCGTCAATCATGGCTGGTCCGCAGTCAAGATGAAGTTGAAAATGAATTTCAATTTCAACGGCTTAAGAATACGCGCCGCTGCCGCGCCCGGTCAATCCTAGCGGTCACAGCTCGCGGTGACGCAGATCACATGGCATGAGGGAGTAGGGAGTGGGAAAACCCGCTCCTCGCTCCTCCCTGTTGCTCGTTCTGCACTCACAGCGTCTTGAGGATCCTCTTCGCCTCTTCGACCCGCGGAAACAGCTTTTCTTCCGCCTGGAATTCGGCCGAGTGCACGCAGCGGCGCGTTCCCTTGAGCTTCACCGGGTACTTCAAGTGCAGCATCTCGTGATAGACGAGATATTCCAGGACGAAGCGCGGAACCTTTTTGCGGTCGAAGATGCGGCTGACCACGATCGTGTTGTGCGCGGGATCGAAATGCCCGAGGTGGTTGCGGGCGTGGTCCTGGCTCCAGGTCATCTGCGGGCGGCCGAGCAGCCCGTGAAAGAAGCGCTGGTTGAGGTCGTCGAAGATCTGGTCGAGGTTGTAGACCTCGCCCTGGGGCGAGGCGATGCGCTTGCGCCCGCGCATCTGGCGGATGAGGTGCACCTTGGCGCTCAGGTGATGGCTGGCGACGTACTGCCGGTAGCGGGCGGCGTGGCTGGCCGCGATGGGCTTGCGGTAGAGCTTGGCCACGAGGATGTGCGCGATGGCGCGCCAGACCGATTCCGGCGCTGTCTCCAGCAGGTCGGAGATGCGGACCAGAATGCGTCCTTCGCGCAGGCGGATGGTGTTGTTGACGTTGGCGAAGCGGTAGAACTCCACGCGGAACTCGGGGCTGGGCGCGCGTGGGCGCAGCTCCCGGTATTCCTGCTGGAAGATATCGAGAAGGGTTGGGGTCACGTGGGTTCAGATTAGCACGGGTGCAGCGATTTCGGAGGGGCGCGGCTTCAGCCGCGCCGTACCAGATTCCCTTCCGAAATTGTCATCCCGAGCGCGCCGCGAGGGATCTGCAGTTGGTAGAGACAAGACAAATGCAGATCCCTCGCTCGCGCTCCGCTCGCAAGACCACCCCAGCAAACCAAAAGCGGGTTTGCTGGGGACCCCGGCACTCGCGTCGCACTTCGCTCGGGATGACAGTTTAAGGGGGGTACGGCACAGCTAAAGCTGTGCCCCTCCGAAAACGGGCGCGATGCTCGTCGCGCTCCCCCTCAACGATTGTCATCCTGAGCGTAGTGCCGTAGGCACGAGCGTAAGGACCTACAGTCGAACCCGCGAGAGAGCAGGGCGGAAGCCCTGCGGTTGCGGCATCTTCACCTGCTCTTGCCCTTCTCCTTGGCTTTGGCTTTGGCCTCGGCCGCGGCTTTTTCCTGCTGGGCGAGCAGCTCGCGCGCATTGTCGAGGTCGCCGTCCACGGCGTCGGTGGCATCGAGCAAGGCGAACTCGTACTCCCTGGCCTCGCCGGCGGCGGGGTCCTTGGCCGCCTCCTTCAGCGTGCGCAGCTTCAACTGGAACTCGCTGCCGGCCTGGATGATCTCTTTGAGCGCCTTGCGGAAGTCGAGTTTCTGGTCGGCGAACGAATCCACATTGCGGTCCATCTCGTCCATGATGACCTTGAAGTCCTGGAGCAGGTCGTGGAGTTGGCGGCCGCGCTCCTCGGCGGAATGGGGACCGGAGCGCAACTTCTCGATGGCGGCCAGCCGGGCGCGCGCATATTTGAGATACAGCGGCAGCTTTTTATTAGGCTCCATCGAGACCTCGCGCAGGGCGTCGGTCTCGGGAGCAGTCAGGGGATCGTGGCGATGGACCTGGGCGGTGGCGGCAAAGGCGGCCAGGCATAGCGCCAGCGAAACCAGCCAGCGGCGCATCATTTCTTGTTCGCCTTCGAGGACAGGCCGAACATCTGGTCGAGCAGCTTCTGGCGCACCTTCTCCACCTGCTTGACGGCAGCTTCCACGTAAGGGCGGTCGTCGAAATTCAGGGTCTTGCGGACGTCGTCGAGCCGCCGCGCGGTCTGGCGCAGCAAGATTTCGGTATTCTTGAGATGCTTGCCGGATTTTTGCGCGGCTTCGGTGGCGCGGTCGGCGTAGCGGACCACCTCGTCCACGGCCTTGGTGGCGTTGGCGATGTCGCCCTCGGTGTAGAAGCGGTCAGCTTCGTTCACTTCGCGGCGGGCAATGGTGGCGAACAGGTGTCCCTGGTTCTGCGGCCGGGCGTTTTCCGCACGGGCTTTTAAGGCCTCCAGCGGCTCCTCCGTGCCTTTCGCGGAGACACAGACGGCCAGCAGAAGTACGGCGATCGGGATGCGAAGCCAGCGCCTGGTCATTGCTTCTTGGGATCGATGGCGATCAGCCGGTGCCGCGCCTGCCATTCCTGGTCGGGATACTGGCCCTGCGCCGCCGCCAGGAACTGCCGGTAATTTTCCGCCGCCTGCTTGAAGGCCTTGAGATTGTCATAACAGGTAGCGCGGAGGAAGTAGGTGCCGGGCGTCTCGGGGAGAAACTTGGCGCGGGCGTCCAGAGCGCGGAGGGCAAGCTCGTACTGCTTGTTCTCGGAGGCGGCCAAGGCCAGGTCGCCGTATGCCGGTCCCAAATCGGGCTTCAACTTCACTGTCTCCAGCAACACCTGCTGCGCGGCCGGGAAGTCGCGCGCGTGCAGCAGCGCATTCCCCAGGGCGTAGTGCAGTTCGGGGTCGCTGGGATGCTTTTGGACCAGGGCCTGGTACCTTTGTGCGGCTTCGCGATAATGGCCGGCGGCCAGGTAGAGGTCGGCCAGCTCACGCTGTGCCTGCAGGTCATTCGGAGCGAGCTTGAGCGCGGCCTCGTACTCGGCGCGCGCACCCGCAGGATCGCTGCGGGCCGCGAGCACGCGTCCCAGTTGCACGTGCGCCGCCTGGTTCTGCGGATTGAGCTCCAGATAACGCCGCAGCATCTTCTCCGCTTCCGGCAGGCGCTGGGTCTTGGTGTACACGTTCACCAGACCCGCCATCCCCTCGACCGACTTGGGATCGAGCTCGACCACCTGCTGATACTCGCGTTCAGCCTCAGGGAAGCGGTTCTGCTTCTCCAGCAACAGGCCGGCGGCGAGATGAGGCTCGGGGTCGTTGGGCCGCAACTTCGCGGCCTCGCCATAGCCGGCGAGGGCTTCCTGCGGATCCTTGCTTTCGAGCACGTGCGCCAGCGACAGCCAGGCGCGCTCCAGGCCTAGCTCGGGAGAGCCGCTGGGTTTCAGCTTGGTGGCCGCCCGCAGATACGTCTCGGCCTCCGCATTCCCGGCTTCGCCCAGCAGTATGCCGAGGTTGAGGTTGGACTCGAACAGGTCCGGCTTGGCGGCGACCGACTTGCGATAAGCCTCGATGGCGTCGGTGTCGCGCTGGGTGGCGGTGTACACGTAGCCCAGGTCGAACCAGGCGCGGTAATTCTGGTCGTCGTCGGAAACCACGTGTTTCAGCTTGTTTTCGGCGGTCACGAAATCCCGGATGTCGATCGCCTTTTCCGCCTGGATCACAGCCGGCACGAGATAGGGATCCTGCTCCTCCTGGACACGATGATGGCGGACGGTCTGCCCGGTCATCTGGGCGCATGACAACGGCACCACCGCGATTAGGCCGGCCAGAGCCAACAAGATGAGACTTCTACTTGTGTCCATTGGAACGGGCGTGGCCGTCGCCCTGTAAGATGCGGGCCAGCCACTTACCAGTATAGGAACTCGGTGTCCTGGCGACCACCTCCGGCGGGCCGGCCACCACCACCTCGCCGCCGCGACCGCCGCCTTCCGGGCCCAGGTCGATCACCCAGTCGGCGGTCTTGATGACGTCGAGGTTGTGCTCGATGACCACGATGGAGCCGCCGGTGTCGATGAGCTTGCGAAAGGCCGCCAGCAGCTTGCTGACGTCGTCGAAGTGCAAGCCGGTGGTGGGCTCGTCGAAGATGTAGAGGGCGCGATGGCCGCCACGAGGCTTGCGCGGCGGGTCGGGGTTCTGCGGGTCGGGCCGCTCGAAGCGGGGTCCCCGCCACGCGCGGTTTTCGCGTGGTGGGGTGGAGAAGCGCACCACGTCGCGCCGCGGCTGCAGGTGCGCCGCCAGCTTCATGCGCTGGGCTTCGCCGCCGGAGAGCGTGGTGGCGGATTGTCCGAGGCGCAAATACCCCAGCCCGACCTCTTCGAGGATCCGCAGCTTCTCGGTGATCTTGGGCACGGTCGCGAAGAACTGCAGCGCTTCCTTCAGCGTCAGGTCCAGCACTTCGTGGATGTTCTTGCCGCGGTAGCGGACCTCGAGGATTCCCGGCTTGTAGCGCGTGCCTTTGCACTCCTCGCAGATCAGCTCCACGTCGGCGAGGAACTGCATCTCCACCACCACCGTGCCGTCGCCCTGGCAGGTCTCGCAGCGGCCGCCGGGAATGTTGAACGAGAAATGGCCGGCGGTGTAGCCGTGCTTGTGCGCCTCGGGCAGGGAAGCGAACAGTTCGCGGAAGGCGTCGAAGGCCTTGATGTAGGTGACCGGGTTGGAGCGCGGGGTACGTCCGATGGGCGACTGGTCCACCAGCACCACTTCGTGGATGTGCTGCGCGCCTTCGATGCGGTCGAAGAGCCCGGCGGTGGAGCCGGAGCCGTTGGTCTGGCCCTTCATCGCCGCCAGCGCCTGGTAGAGCACGTCGTGCACCAGCGTGGACTTGCCCGAGCCCGAGACGCCGGTGATGGCCACAATCATCCCCAGCGGGATGGTGATGTCCAGGTTCTTCAGATTGTGGGCGCGCGCGCCGTAGAGCTTCAGCTGCTGCGCGCCGGGCCGGCGGCGCTGCGGCGGCATCTGGATGCGCAGTTCCTCGGAGAGATAGCGCGCGGTGAGCGAGTGCGGCATCTTCAGGATCTGGTCGAAGCTGCCGGTGGCGACCACGCGGCCGCCGTTCTCGCCGGCGCCGGGCCCGAGGTCGAGGATGCAATCCGACGCGCGCATGATCGCGGCGTCGTGCTCCACCACCAGGATCGTGTTCCCCAGGTCGCGCAACTCGTGCAGGATGTGGATCAGCCGCGAGGTGTCGCGGCTGTGCAGGCCGATGGAGGGTTCGTCGAGCACGTAGAGCGCGCCCACCAGCCGCGAGCCCAGCGAGGAGGCGAGCTGGATGCGCTGCGCCTCGCCGCCGGAGAGCGTCGAGGACAGGCGGTCGAGCGTGAGGTATTCCAGGCCCACGTCGTTCAGGTACTTCAGCCGCTCGCGGATCTCGCCCAGCACCTGCTCGGCGATCTCCGCCTGCTGGGACGAGAGCTGGACGGTGTCGAAGAAGCGCGCGGCTTCTTCCACCGTCAGGGCGCAGACTTCGCAGATGTTCTTGCCGGCGATGCGGACGTGGCGGGCCTCGGCGCGCAGACGCGCGCCATTGCAGGTGGAGCAGGTCGCGTACCCGCGATAGCGGCTGAGGAAAACGCGCACGTGCAGCTTGTACTTCTTGCGCTCGAGGTAGGCGAAGAAGCCCTTGATGCCGGGGAAGCGGCCGTCGCCTTCGATCACGAGCTGCTGGTCGTCGAAGGGCAGTTCCTGCCAGGGCAGGTCGAGCGCGATGTTGTGCATGCGCGCGAAGCGCTTCAGGTCGGTGAACAGCGGACGATACTTGGGCTTAGTCCAGGGCTCGATGGCGCCGTCGGCCAGCGACCGCGACTTGTCCGGGATCACCAGGTCCATGTCGAAGTCGATGGTGTTGCCGAAGCCCTGGCAGCGTGGGCAAGCGCCGTAGGGACTGTTGAACGAGAACAGGCGCGGCTCGGGCTCGTCGAAGCGCAAATGGCAGCGTTTGCATTCGAAGCGTTGAGCGAAGCGCAGACTTGTCGGCTCGCCCTCCGTCGGCGCGGTCTCGACGATGATCTCGCCGGCCTCGCGGTAGCAGGTCTCGACCGCGTCCACGATGCGGGAGCGCGCGTCGGCGGAGACGGTGATGCGGTCCACCAGCACGAACACCGGCTCGGTGAAGTTGATGTCCAGCAGCGACTCGGGCGTCGAGAACTCGAAGACCTGCGAATTCTGGTACAGCCGTCCGAAGCCGCGCTTACGCAGCTCGAACAGGCGCGCCTTCAGCAACTCCTGTTGCGGGACCTCGTCGGACTTCTTCTTCTTGCCGCGGCCCTTGGGTTCGGGCTGCGCCGGACGCGCGGGAGCAGGGTGCAGCGGGAAGAAGACTTGAATCCGCGTGCCCTCGCCGAGCGAGAGGATGGCGTCGGCGACTTCGTCCACCGTGTCCTTCTTGACCTCGGCGCCGCACTGCACGCAGTAGCTCCTGCCCACGCGCGCGAACAGGAGGCGCAGGTAGTCGTAGATCTCGGTGGCGGTGGCGACGGTGGAGCGCGGGTTGCGCGTGGAATTCTTCTGCCGGATGGCGATGGCCGGGGCGATGCCGTCGATCAGGTCCACGTCCGGCTTCTCGATGCGCTCCAGGAACTGGCGGGCGTAGGCGGAAAGCGACTCCACGTAGCGGCGCTGTCCCTCGGCGTAAATGGTGTCGAAGGCGAGCGACGACTTGCCCGAGCCCGAAACCCCGGTCACCACCGTCATGGTGTTGTGGGGAATGTCGAAGTCGATGTTCTTGAGGTTATGGACGCGGGCGCCGCGTACAACAATGCTTTCGGTGGACATCTCCCAGGGACCGCCACAGCGCGGACTTCAAACGCTGCGCAATTCTTCATTATAAGCTGCGAGCGGGAAATCCACCACGGAGGCCCGGAAACGTGGAGGCCGCAGGAGCGAGAACGTTGCTTTGAAAGGGCGCGGCTTTCAGCCGCGCTGCTGCGAGCGTTCCAAGAATTGTCGTCCCGAGCTAGCGCGAGCTGAGCCTTGCGGCGAGGGCGACGCGAGGAACCTGCTGCTGAGGCTAGCCGAACAAAAGCAGGTCCTTCGGTCGCGCTCATCCAGGTGCGCGTGACTCGCGCTCCCTCAGGATGACAATTCTTTTTTTTTGCTTATTTGCGGGCTGAAGCCCGGTGCTTCCACCGGACGTTACGATTGTCCGTCGCCCTCGCGCTCTCTGCGATAAGCAAAGGCTATGCCCACGAATCCCACCAGCATGGTGACCGCCGGAACCAGCAGTACCAGCACGGCGCGGTTGAGGGCGATCTGCGACTTCTGGCCGGCGGCGGCGGCGCCCGTGTAGCACATGGCGCAACCTTGCCCAAAGACGGGAGCGACGGTGAGAGCCAGCAGCAGCACGAGCGATACCAGGCGGAGCTTCATCAGCGCACCCCGAGATTGATGATGCGCGCGGCATCGGCGAAGAAGGTGAACATCAGGCACAGGCAGACGACAAGGGCGGTCATCAGCACGTAGCGCATGCGCCGCACCTCGAACTTCATGTGCATGAAGTAGAGGATGATGAGCGCCGACTTGATGATCGAGAGCCCCAGCAGCATGAACAGCATCTTCAGCGGCTGCAGGTTCTGGTAGCCGAGGTACACTTCGACCGCGGTCAACCCCAGCAGCGCGCCCCACACCCAGAAGAACTGTCCGATCTTGTGCTCGTGGACGACCACGCCTTCGTGATTCGCAATCTGCATTCCGTGCGCCATCGTTCCTCCTTAGGTGATGCGGGTGGACATCAGGTAGACCAGCGGGAAGATGAACATCCACACCAGGTCAACGAAGTGCCAATAGAGGCCGCTAACCTCAACGTCCACAGCGTCATACTGCTTAGGTCTAAAGTAAAGGATCATGCTGGCGACGATTGCGCCCAATAGCAGCACGTGCGCCCCATAGTGGAAGGGGCTCGAGGCCGGCGTCAGCCGCCAGGCCAGCAGCCACAGCACCAGCAGGATAGGAATCCACTTCTTGCGGAGCGCCACCACGCCCAGGTAGATCACGCCTAAGGTGACGTGCAGCATGTGCATGCCGGTCAGGGTGAAGAACGTCCCGCCGAACTGGGGCACGCCCGCGGCCCACGGGTTCTTGAAGGGCGTCAGGCCTTCGTGGATCAGACCGGTCCACTCCACCGCGTGCAGCACGACGAACCCGGTGCCCAGGGCCATGGTCGCGAGCAGCCAGCGCACCGCCGCCGCCATCCGCCCCTGGCCCGCCGCCGCCACCGCCAGAACCATGGTCAGCGAGCTCGAGAGCAGGAAGAAGGTCATGATGCTGGCGCGCAGGATGCTGGCCGCGTGGAAGGGCATCGGCCACGCCGGGTTCGAGATGCGCCCGTAGCTGTAGGCGAACAGCAGGGCCCCGAAGGTCAGCGAGTCCGACATGATGAACAGCCACATGCCCAACTTCTTGGAGTTGGTGCGGAACAGCGGCGGTTCGTACGCCTGGGCCGCCGGGTGATGCATCGCTACATCCGCCATCGAGTTACGTCCTCCCCCACGCTCAGCGCGCGAAGTGCAGCAGGGCAAATATGTAGATCCACAGAAAATCCATGAAGTGCCAATAGAGGGCCGTAACGTCTACTACCAGGAAGCGGGTGGCCAGCGGCTTGCGCAGCAGGGAAGTCAGGCCGGCGTAGGCCAGCGCCAGAACCCCGCCCAGCAGGTGAAGGCCGTGCGCGCCCGTCAGCACGTAAAAGAACGAGCTGCTGGGATTGGTGGCGACAAAGATCCCCATGTGCCGCATCTCTCCCCAGGCGAGCACTTGGCCAGCCAGGAATCCTGCGCCCAGCACGAAGGTGATCGTCAGCCACGGGATGGCGTGCGGATCGGTGACGAGCAGCGCCGGCGCCGCCACCGGCGAAGCGCCGCGACGGGAGGCAGCTATCAGCTTGCGCGAGAGCGCGCGCCGCGCCATCGCCAGCGTGAAGCTCGAGGCCAGCAGGATGACAGTGTTTACCCACAAGATGGGCGGCAGGCGGAGCGGCTTCCAGTCGGTGACGTAGCGGGCGGAAGCATCGCTCCAGGTGCCCACGCCCTGGCGCACGATGTAAGCGCTGGTGAAGGAAACGAACAGCATCACCACCGCGGCCAGGGCGAAGAACATGCCGATGCGGTAGCGGCGCAGGCGGTCGCGATGGTCGTCGGGACGGCGGCCTCCCCAGCCATCGCGCGGCGGCGGGACAACGGTGGGCCCGCGCCCGCCTATCTTCGGCTCTTCGACTGCTACCGGACTCAAAGTTGTCGCCATCTGTGCCTAGTGCGCGGCTACGGTTGCCGGGTCGGTCTGCATGGTGTAGTCCTTGGCAGCGCCGGGCACGCTGTATTCGTACGGTCCATGATTCACGACGGGCGTCACGCCGCCGAAGTTGTCATGCGGCGGCGGCGAGGGCACCGTCCACTCCAGTGTGGTGGCTTCCCACGGATTGATCTCCGCTTTCTTGCCCTTCTTCATGCTCCAGAACAGGTTAATCACGAAGACGAACTGCACGGCGATGGTGATGAACGCGGCGATGGACATGAACTTCTGCAGGGGCATCAGCGGCTGCAGGAAGTTGAGCTCGGTCAACTGCGAGTAGCGCCGCGGGTGCCCGGCCATCCCCAAGTAGTGCATGGGCATGAACACGGCGTAGGTGCCGAGCAGAGTGACGAAGAAGTGAATTCTCCCCAGGGTCTCGTTCATCATCCGCCCGAACATCTTGGGGAACCAGTAGTAAGTCGCGGCGAAGATGCCGAAGATGGCGGCCACGCCCATGATCAGGTGGAAGTGCCCGACGACGAAGTAGGTGTCGTGCAGCGGGATGTCCAGCACCGGCTGCGCCAGGAACGGCCCGCTCAGCCCGCCGGAGACGAACAGCGACACGAAGCCGATGGCAAACAGCATGGGGGTGTGGAAGCGCACGCGTCCGCCCCAGATGGTGCCCAGCCAGTTGAAGGTCTTGATCGCTGATGGGACTCCAATCGCCATGGTCATCACCGAGAAGGCGAAGGCCGAGTAGGGGCTCATGCCGCTCATGAACATGTGGTGGCCCCACACCAGGAAGCCCAGGATGCCGATGGCCAGGATGGCGTACACCATCGCCTTGTAGCCGAAGATGGGCTTGCGCGAGAAGGTGGAGAGCAACTGTGAGGCCACGCCCATGCCCGGCAGGATGGCGATGTACACCTCGGGGTGTCCGAAGAACCAGAACAGGTGCTGCCACAACAGCGGCGAGCCGCCGGTGTGGGTAATGGGATGTCCGCCGGGGTTTAAGCCTCCCGGCGGGAAGCTGAGGTTGCCATTGATGTTGAGGCCGCCGGGCACGAAGAAGCTGGTGCCGAGGTTGCGGTCGAGCAGCAGCAGGATGCCGCCGGCGAGCAGCACGCCGAAAGCCAGCAGACCGAGCATGGCGGTGACGAACCACGCCCAGCAGGTCAGCGGCATGCGGAACAGCGACATGCCGCGCGCGCGCAGGTCGAGCGTGGTGGTGATGAAGTTGAGCGCGCCCATCAGCGAGGCCACCGAAAACAGCGCAATGCTAATGATCCACAGGTCTTCACCCAGTCCCTGGCCGGGGCCGGCGGAAGGGATGGCGCTCAGCGGGGCGTAGTTGGTCCAGCCCGATAAGGGCGCTCCCCCCTCCACAAAGAACGCGGCCAGCATCACCATGAAGGACACGAACGTGGTCCAGAACGAGAGCATGTTCAGGGTGGGGAAGGCCATGTCCGGCGCACCGATCTGGATGGGCAGGAAGTAATTGCCAAAGCCGCTCTGCGGCGCCGTGGTGAGCACGAAGAACACCATGATGGTGCCGTGCATGGTGAGCAGCGTCAAATACTGCTCCGGCTTGATGTGCCCGAACCACGGCAGGCTGGCCTCCGGCCACACCAGGTGGATACGCATTAACAAGGACAGGAACATGCCCACGAACACCGCCACCAGCGCCAGGAAGTAATACTGGAGGCCGATCATCTTGTGATCGAGGCTGAAGATGTACTTGCGGATGAAGCCGGTGGGCGCCGCGTGCGCATGCACCGCGTGTGCTTGCTCACTCATTGAGTCTGTTCTCCGGGATGATCGCTTAGTATGTTCACGGGATCACTGCGCTAGTTTTTCCGCCACCTTCGAAGCTAGCCACTTGTCGTAGTCCGCCTGGCTGATCACCTTCAACATGCCGTGCATCTTGTAGTGTCCCAGGCCGCAGAGTTCGGCGCAGGCAATCTCGTAGTCGCCGATCTTGGTGGGGGTGAAGTGCATGTGGATCATCAGGCCGGGCACGGCGTCCTGTTTGAAGCGCATGGCGGGGATGAAGAGGCTGTGGATCACGTCCTGGGCGCGCAGCACCAGCTCGGCTTCGCGGTCAACCGGCAGGAACATGGTGCCGGTGACGACGTCGTCCTTGCCGGCGGGATCGTCGGGATCGATGCCCACGGGATTGCCCACCGAGGCGTCCGCCAACTCCGGCTTGGTGCGGCCCAGCTTGCCGTCCGGCCCGGGATAGCGGAAGTACCAGGCGAACTGCAAGCCCGTCACCTCCACCTGCACCGCCCCTGGCGCCGCGCCCTGGAAGCGGGCCGCCGCCCAGATTTTCTCGCCCGAGAGGTTCAGCCCGATGAAGAGGACAGCGGTCAGCAGCGTCCAAATGATCTCCATGGTCGTGTTGCCGTGGCTGTATTGCGCCTTCTGGCCGCGGTCACGATACTTCCAGACCAGGTAGCCGAGCCCCAACTGCGCCGCCAAGAAGACAATCCCCATCAAGATGTAGGTCCAGGTGAAATGGTGGTCGATGGCAATGCCGTTCGCTGAAGCCACTGGCAGCGGGGCCCATTTCTGGATCACGAAGTAATAGGTGCTGGAAAGAGTGATGAGCCAGATGATGAACAGGAGCGCAAGCCCCATCGTCTACCCTCAGAAGATTGGATTGAATGAGCCGAACCCCCGTTCGGCGGATTGTCGGCCATACTATCAACACGCGCCCTGCCGCGCAACAGGCACCCCGGCTGATGAGCAGAGCAGATGCGCGTGCTCGTCGAGAGATGAAGACGTGAGAAGCTGCGACGCAATTTTTTCTTTGTGTGAGGCGCCGAAACTGGACACCGATGTCCAGAATTCCTTCCGAGGCGGGAGGAAAGAGGAGATCGTGATCCGGAAGCGCAGGCGAGTTATTGCCCGTTTCTGACCAGCTTCAAAAACTCCGCGTGCACGCGCGTGTCCTCCGACAGTTCAGGATGGAAGGTTGCCGCCATGATCTTGCCCTGGCGCACTAGTACGGGGTCGTTCTTCTCGCGCGCCAGGACTTCCACCGCCGCGCCCACGCGCTCAATCCTTGGTGCGCGGATGAAGACCATCTCCAGCGGGCCACCGGGCAACTGCGTTTCGCCTTCGCCGATGAAGCTCTCCAGTTGCCGTCCGTAGGCATTGCGGCGGACGGAGATGTCGAGCGCGGCCAGGCTCGTCTGCGGCGGGTCCTCGACTTGGCTTGCCAGCAGGATCGCGCCGGCGCAGGTGCCGAAGGCAGGCTTGGCGCGCACGAACTCGCGCAGCTTCTCCAGGAAGCCGCCCTTCTCGAGAAATTTCAGGAAGGTAGTGGACTCGCCCCCGGGAATGATCAGCCCATCCACCGCGTCGAGCTGCTCGGGCTTCTTTACCAGCACGACCTCGGCGCCGAGCTGCTCCAGCCGGCGGCGATGCGCGTCGAAGTCACCCTGGATTGCGAGAACGCCGATCTTCATAACGTCCACCACGGAGACACGGAGGCACAAAAAGGAACAGATTCAATGATGCAGATCCCTCGACCCGCGGCGCAAAAAGCGGCGCCGCTCGCTCGGGATGACGTTCGGGAAGAATCTGCGTTAATCCTCGTTGATCCGCGGCGAAGAAGTTACCATCCCCTCGTCTGCAGCATCTGCTCGGGAGCGAGCGTGGCAACTGACACGCCCTTCATCGTCCCGGTCAGCTCTTCGCTGGCTTCCAGCAGGATCTTGGGATCGTCGAAATGCGTCGTCGCTTTGACGATGGCGCGGGCGCGGCGCTCGGCCTCGTCGCGCTCCTGCGGATTGGCCAGGTCGAGTGGCGTGGCCTTGTCCTTCATGAAAATTCCGGAGCCAACGAACACTGCCTCGGCGCCCAGTTGCATGACCAGCGCGGCGTCGGCAGGCGTGGCAATGCCACCGGCGGAGAAGTTCGGCACCGGCAACTTGCCGTCGCGCGCCACCAGGCGCACCAGCTCGAAGGGCGCTCCCCATTCCTTCGCCTTCGCCATCAGCTCGTCTTCGCGCAGGATGGTGAGCAGCTTCATCTCGTGGACGATCTGGCGGATGTGCTTGACGGCGTGCACCACGTCGCCAGTCCCGGCTTCGCCCTTGGTGCGGATCATGGCCGCGCCCTCGGCGATCCGCCGCAGCGCCTCGCCCAGGTTGCGCGCGCCGCACACGAACGGCACCTTGAAGGCGTGCTTGTCCACGTGATGCTCTTCGTCGGCAGGGGTGAGGACTTCGGATTCGTCAACGTAATCCACGCCCAGCGCTTCCAGAATTTGCGCCTCGGCGAAGTGGCCGATGCGGACCTTGGCCATGACAGGGATGGAGACGGCAGCCATGATCTCGCGAATCCTGCGCGGCGACGCCATGCGCGCCACCCCGCCCTCGGCGCGGATCTGCGCCGGCACACGCTCCAGCGCCATCACTGATGTGGCGCCCGCCTTTTCCGCCACCGTCGCCTGCGCGGCGTCGGTCACGTCCATGATTACGCCGCCCTTGAGCATCTCGGCCAGGCCGGTCTTCAGACGCAGCCCACCGCTACCGTTGGTGTCCGACATACGCTTCCTCTTCGCCGTGAAGTCTTCGCCGGGGGGACATGTCTATTCTACAGCTTGCACCGCTCCCGTGACACCCACCACGAAGGTTCGCAGAACATTGTGACACCCAAATGGGTTGTCATTCCGAGCGGAGCGAGGAATCTGCTTTTGGTTGAGTTTGAGAAACAGCAGATTCCTCGCGCCAAAAAGTGGGCGCTCGGAATGACAATTCGTTGCGGTTAATGGCATCGCAAGACGTCAACGGTATGGCCAGAATCTGCGATTCTCAATAGTTCAGATCTCGTCGGGTCTCCGCGCGCCGGCGGCCGTTGGGTGCGATCGTGAACTGCTTGAGCAGGGCCGCCCGCTGAGCCTTGGTCAGGTACTTGGCGAACATCCGCTGTGGGTCAACGGCGATGAACGTCCCCTGGCTGCGCGCCAGCACTTCGCCTTTCTGATTGCGGATTTCGGCCATGTTGATGTGTCTTCTCCCGCGCACGCTCTTCTCCCAAGCCACCGCCACCAGCGGCTTGCCCAGCGGCACCGGTTTCAGGTATTCGACCGTGATCTTGGAAGTCACGGCAATGACGTGGCGGAGCTTGTTCACCTTTCCCATGGCCTCGTCGAGGATGGTGGCGATGATGCCGCCGTGCGCGTGTTTGGGCGGTCCCCAAAAGCGGTTGGACAAACGGAAGCGGCAGACAAACTGCTTGCCGTCGTCATCGAGGAAGAACTTCAGGTGCATGCCGTGCGGGTTGTCCTTGCCGCAGGCGAAGCAGAAGTTACGATGGCTACGGAAATGCTTGGTGTCGTGTCCCTGGGCTCGTTTGGACATGGTCGCTTGATGTGACTCCACGATTCACCTTTGCGATTCAATTCTGTATAAAGGTCGGTTTTGCCGAAACGATAAGCGTGGAGCGAATCTTGAAAACGACCTGCGTCCTTGTTCTCTGCCTGCTCGCACTCACTTCCTTCACCGCTGCCCAGTCCAAGAAGTACGCCGCCAAGCCGGCGGAGGAGAAGAAAGACGAGAAGCCTTCGCCCATGTCTTCCGAGACCTTCAACGGCCTGAAGCTGCGCCTGATCGGCCCGGCCCTGACCTCCGGCCGCATCAATGCGCTGGCCGTGGACCCGCGCAACCCGGCGCACTTCTATGCGGGCGTGGCCTCGGGCGGAGTTTGGAAGACGGACAACGACGGCACCACCTGGACCCCGGTCTTCGACAAGGAAGCCTCGTACTCGATCGGCGTGGTGGCGCTCGATCCCAAGGACCCGTCCATCGTGTGGGTGGGCACGGGGGAGTCGAACAGCCAGCGCAGCGTGGCCTATGGCGACGGCGTCTATCGCTCCGAAGACGGCGGCAAGAGCTGGAAAAATGTCGGCCTGAAGAACTCGGAACACATCGGACGCATCGCCATCAATCCAAAAGACACGAACACTGTTTACGTGGCGGCGCAAGGCCCGCTGTGGGCGGCGGGCGGCGACCGCGGCCTCTACAAGACCACCGACGGCGGCAAGACCTGGAAGAAGGTTCTGGAGATCAGCGAAAACACTGGTGTCACCGACGTGGTACTCGATCCCGAGAATCCCGACGTCATCTATGCTGCCGCCTATCAGCGCCGGCGCCACGTCTGGACGATGATTGATGGCGGTCCCGAAAGCGCCATCTACAAATCCACCGACGCGGGCGCAAGCTGGACCAAGCTCAAGAGCGGCCTGCCAACAGAAGACATGGGACGCATCGGCCTCGCAGTTTCGCCAGTCGATCACAACGTGGTCTACGCAACCATCGAGGCGGCCAACGCCGCCGGCGGCATCTTCCGCTCGCCGGACCGCGGCGCCACCTGGGAGCGCCGCAATCCCTACGACCAGACGGCGATGTACTACTCGCAGATCATTGCCGATCCGCGCAACGTGGACCGAATCTACGTGATGGGCGTCTTCCTTCAGGTGTCGGACGACGGCGGCAAGACGCTGCGCCGCCTGGGCGAGCGCGACAAGCACGTGGACAATCACGCCTTCTGGCCCGATCCCGCCAATCCCGATCATTACCTCGACGGCTGCGATGGCGGCGTGTACGAAACGTGGGACCGCGCCGCTCACTGGCAGTTCAAGGCCAACCTGCCGGTCAGCCAGTTCTACGACGTTACCGCGGATAACTCGCAGCCGTTCTATTACGTCTACGGCGGCATGCAGGACAACAACTCCTATGGCGTGCCCTCGCGCACCCGCAACGTAAACGGCATCATGAATTCGGACTGGTTCGTCACCTTCGGTGGCGACGGCTTCCGCTCAGCGGTCGATCCCGAAGACCCCAACAGCGTCTATTCCGAGCTGCAGTACGGCAACCTGGTCCGCTACGACCGCCGCACCGGCGAGTTCACCGGCATCACGC